>JBIKND010000238.1:0-4542 GCA_044358905.1 Pirellulales bacterium
TGCCCGCCTCGATGTCGCAGGACACGCCGGAGCGGGCGCCGAGCACCGCCTTGTCGCCGATGTGCACGTGGTCGCGGACGCCCACCTGGCCCGCCATCACCACCCAGTCGCCGGTGGTCGTGCTCCCGGCCACGCCCACCTGCGAGCAGATCATGTTGTGGCGGCCGAGCCGGCAGTTGTGGGCGAGCATCACGAGGTTGTCGATCTTGGTGCCCGCACCGATCACGGTCGGGCCGTAGGTGCCGCGATCGATCGTCGTGCCGGCGCCGATCTCGACCGCGTCGCCGATCTCCACCCAGCCGAGCTGCGCCGAGAGCACGTAGCCGGCGGCGGTCGGCTTGTAGCCGAAGCCGTAGGCGCCGAGCACCGCGTTGGCATGGACGATGCAGTCGCGGCCCACCACCGTGTTCTCGTAGAGCACGGCGTTGGGGAAGATCTCGGTGCCCGCCCCGATCCGACAGCCGGCCATGAGCCGCACGCCGGCGTGGATGGTGGCCCCGGCGGCGATCTCGACGTCGGGCCCCACGGTGGCGAAGGGATGAATGTCGACGTCGGCGGCGATCTGCGCCGCGGGATCGACGGCCGCCTGGGGGCTGACGCCGATCCGCGGCCGCGGCCGCGGCGGCCGGAACCGCGCGATCACCGTGGCGAAGGCGGCATGGACGTCGCCGACCTCGATCGTGGGCCGGTCGAGCGGCCCCGTGCCGAGCGGCACGATCGCCGCACCGGCCCGGCTCTTCGCCAGGAGGTGGAGTTTGTCGGCCACGTCGACGAGCGTGATCTCATCGGCCCCGGCGGCGTCCAGCGTGGCGGCGCCGGCGAGCGGCATCGCGGCAGAACCGCCGACAAGCGTGCCTGCCAGCGTGGCGGCCAGATCTCCCAGCGTGATCGACATGACGGAACCTCCCTGGTGGCCGCCCCGCGGACCGGGCGGGGGCGGGAGGATAGGAAAGGACCCGCGCGAGCCGCAAGGCCGGCTTCCGGGCCGCAGCGGGCCGGTTCAGGTGACGATCTGCGGCTCGGTCTCGGGGTCGTCCTCGACCTCGGCGCCGGTCGCCAGCCAGCGGGGCGGCCAGAAGGCGACCAGTAGCAGCGCCGCGGCCGCCAGCGCCATGAAGGTGGGCCAGAGGAACAACTGCTTGTAGTCCACCGTGCCGTCGGCCGCCGTGAGCCGCGTCTGCAGGGGGATGAAGAGCCACTTCGCCGCCAGGTCGCCGAGCCCCAGCACGAGCAGGTTGAACAGGCTCTGCGCACTGCTCCGCACGTCCTTGGGAAAGGCGGCATCGATGAAGATGTAGAGCGTGGCGAAGAAGAAGGCGTAGCAGATGCCGTGGAGAACCTGGACGGCGATGATCACCGCCTGATTTTGCGGCATGAAGGCGAACACGGCGAACCGGACGGCGTGGCCGAGGATCCCGAGGATCATCGTGGTCTTCCAGCCGAGCTTCGCCAGCACGCTGCCGAGGACCGCCATCGTGAGGATCTCGGCCACCTGGCCGATGCTCATCACCGGCATGATCCACTCGGGCTTGATGCCCACCGTCTTGCTGCCCAGAAATCCTCCGGCCAGGACGAAGTAGCCGTTATGGATGACGGCGTCGATGAATGTGACCGCGAACAACACGAGGAGGTAGGGATACGACAGATAGCCGGCCGCCTTGAGCCAGGCGATTCCCGCAGCGCCGCTGCCCGTCGCCTTCTTCGGCGGCGTGTGCGGCAGCGTGAGGCTGAAGGCCGCGAGCACGAGCGACGTGATGCCGGAGACGAGGAAGATGTTGCGGCTGGCGGCGACGGCCTCGGCCCCCTCCTTGCCCTGGAGCACGAAGTACAGCGGCCAGGCGGCGAGGATCCAGCCGATCGTGCCGCCCATGCGGACGAGGCCGAACTCCTTCTGGGCGTTTTGCATGTGGGTGAAGGCGATCGAGTTCGATACCGAGATCGTGGGCACGAAGAGCAGCGCGTGCACGAGCATGAGGCCGAAAAACACGGGAAACACGCCGAGGCCGGTGGCGGCGGCGATCTCCTTGGCCCAGTACATGGCGAGGATCGCCAGGCCGCCGACGAAGTGGCTGAAGGCCATGAACTTCTCCGCCGCGAACGTCCGGTCCGCGGCCTGGCTGGAGAAGAAAATGCCGACGATCGAGGCGATGGCGAAGGCGCTGCCCACCCAGGCGATCTGGGAGTCGCTGAAAGCGAGGCCGTCCTTGCCCATGTAGCCCCAGATGAGCGGCAGCCAGGCCCCCCAGATGGCGAACTCGAGGACCATCATCAGCCAGAGGCGAAACGTCGGCGCAGCGGACTTGACGGCATTCATGCCGCGGAGCATAGCACGTCCTACCGGCTGCGGAGGTCGGCCAGGCCGCCGTCCACGCCGAGCACCTGCCCCGTGATCCAGCCCTGGGCCGGGTCGAGCAGAAAGTGAATCGCCCGGGCCACATCCTCCGGTTCGCCGAGCCGACCCAGCGGGTGCATGCCGATGGAGGCCTTTTCCGCCAGTTCGCTGGCCACGAGCCCTTTCGTGAGCGGCGTGCGGACGAGCCCGGGGGCGACGGCGTTGAAGCGGAGCTTGGCTTTGGCGTAGGTGGCCGCGGCGGAGAGCACCAGCCCGATGATGCCCGCCTTCGCCGCCGCGATCGCCTCGTGGTTCGCCAGGCCGACGCGGGCCGCGGCGCTGGAGACGAGCACGACGGAACCGCCCTCCGCCCTCAGCAGTCGGCCCGCGGCGCGGACGCAGCCGAACGCCGAGGAGAGGTTCGCCGCCAGCGTGGCCTGCCACTCGACCGTGGTCGTGAGATGGGCGGGCTTGAGGATCAGCGATCCCGCGCAGTTGACGATCCCTTCGAGGCCCCCCAGGGCCGCGACCGCAGCGTCGGCACAAGCGTCGACGGCATCGGGGTCGCTCGCCTCGACCGTGCCATACGGCATCCCGAGTTCGCCGCCAATCGCGGCCAGTTTCCCGGCATCACGGCCGGCGAGATACACGCTCCCGCCCCCGGCCACGATCATTCGCGCGACCGCGGCGCCGATGCCCCCCGCGCCGCCGATCACGAGCACACGGTTGGGCCCGCTCACAGCCAGTCACCGACGGTCTGCTCGAGCCGCGCCTCCGCAGCCATGCCGCGGAGCTTTTCCATCGCCCGGCCTTGGATCTGCCGGATCCGTTCCTTGCACACGCCCATCGCCGAGCCGAGTTCACGGAACGTTCGCGGGGCCTTGCCGTCGAACCCGAAGCGGGCGACGACGATCTCCCGTTCCCGCGGCTCGAGGTCGCGAAGGAACTGGCCGAACATGCCTTTGAGCAGGCCGATCTGCTCGGCCGAGCAATACTCAGTCGTCGGTTCCGCGGCAGCACGATCCCGCAGTGCCTCGTCGTCGGCGATGAACCGCTTGCGGAACTGCCGGCCGCGGTGCGAGAGGCGGAAGAAGTGCCGCTGAATGGCGTAGGTGGCGTAGGTGCTGAACCGGTTGCCGAGGGCGAAGTTGAACTTCTCGACCGCCCGCATGAGTGCCACGTTGCCCTCGCTGACGAGTTCTTCAAACGCGTACGTCGCGTCGACGAAGTTCTTGGCGATCGAGACGACGAGCCGCAGGTTCGAGGTGATCAGGATCGCCTTGACGGTCTCGGCCTCCGTCAGCCAGCCCTCGATCCGCTCGATCTGCGCGACCGAGACCCGCCGCTTGTCGAGCCGCCTCCGCGCCCGGGCGGCCCGGTACTTCAGCCAGTTCATCCGCCGGAAGTAAAACTGCTCCTCATCTTTCGTCAGCAGCCGCGTGCGGTAGAGGCTGGCCAGATACGGCGTCAGGTCCTTGCCCGCGGCGGCGTCGGGCCGCGACTGCTCCAGCGGCACGGCGGCGGCTGCCGGCGGCGTCGTGGCCAGGGCCTCGGCCGACTTGCGGCGGAACTGCGGGCAGGCGATGAACTCGATGTCGCGGGCGAAGAACTCCGCCCGGCGGGTCGCGAGGGCCTCGCGGCGGGCCGCCTTCTCGGCGGCCGAACGCCGCGTGGTCGGGGCCGACGGGGTCGATCGTGAGCGATCCGTGCCGCCGGACTTCCGCCGGTCGAGTTCGGGGATCCGCGGGGCCTTTCTGGCACGGGCGATCATGGCACGGTCTCCTGCCGGTCGGCGGTTTGCTGGGGCGAAAAGGAAACCGCAGAAGATTCGGCCGGATAACCGGCCCCACCCAGTATTCGGGCGGAGGGATTTTCCAGCACGATTCGCGTCCCACGGGGGATCACCTGCATAATTGTTTTTGCAAGCAAGTTGCGACATAATCTGGGCTGTCAAACACCAATCGGCCCACGATTCGCCGGGTTGAACCAGTTGAGCCGGAGGTATGCGGGCCATCCCTCCCCCCACCCCTCTCACGGCCGCCCACCCGCCGCAAGGAATGCCTGCATGAACCGAAAAACGCGCTCTCTGCAGCCAGGCAGGCGCCGACTCAGGCCGCGCCGTGGTTTCACGCTCGTCGAGCTGCTCGTGGTGATCGCGATCATTGCGACGCTGGTGGGGCTGCTCCTGCCGGCCGTGCAGGGCGCGCGGG
>JBIKND010000074.1:0-16105 GCA_044358905.1 Pirellulales bacterium
TCGACAAGAACTTCTTCTGGTTCAACCGCTACCGGGCCACCGACGGCTACTCGGTGTTCGGCGGCCGGTCGTGGCTGAAGTTCGCGCCCGACCAGCAGAGCAACTACGAGGTCGGGCAGCGGGAGCTGGAATACCTCGACGTGAAGACGGCCAACCGCGACCGGCGGATCTGGGCCACGGCCGCCACGCTGGCCGACACCGCGGCGCCGCTGCCTGCGGTGGAGGACGTTGGATTGCCGGAACTGCTGCGCGTGAAGACGAACAAGCCGGGGTCGCTGCCGGACGGAAAGCACGAGTTCCTTTCCGGGGCCGATGCGATCGCGAAGATGACCGTGCACTCCGGGATGAAGGTGGAGCTCGTCGCCGACGAGGCGACGTTCCCCGAACTCGTGAACCCCGTGCAGATGGCCTTCGACACCAAGGGCCGGCTGTGGGTGGCGACCTGGCCGATGTACCCGCACTGGTCGCCCGACGGGCCGATGCACGACAAGCTCTTGATCCTCGAGGATGCCGACGGCGACGGGCGCACCGACAAGGTCAAGACGTTCGCCGGCGACCTCCACAATCCGACCGGCTTCGAGTTCTGGGGCAAGGGCGTGATCGTGGCCCAGGGGCCGGACGTGCTCTATCTGGAGGACACGAACGGCGACGATCGCTACGACATCAAGCGGCGGATCATCCGCGGCCTCGACACGGCCGACACGCACCACACGGCGAACAGCTTCACGCTCGACCCGACGGGCGGGCTCTATTTCCAGGAGGGCACGTTCCACTACTCCCAGCCCGAGACGCCCTGGGGGCCGCCAGTGCGCACGGCCAACGGCGCCGTGTTCCGCTACGAGCCGCGGACCGGCAAGCTCGGCCTCTACACGTCGTACTCGTTCGCCAATCCCCACGGCCACGCCTTCGGCCGCTGGGGCGAGGACGCCGTCTACGACGGCACGGGCGCCGTCCCCTACTGGGGCAGCGTGCTCTCCTCGCGGCTCGACGGCATGGACAAGCACACGAACGCCCCGTCGATCTACCGGCAGCGGACGCGGCCCTGCCCCGGCGTCGAGATCCTCTCCAGCCCCCACTTCGCCGCCGAGATGCAGGGCAACCTGCTCGTCGGCAACGTGATCGGCTTCCAGGGCATCCTCCAGTACATGCTCAAACCCGTGGCCGACACGCACAAGCAGGCCTTTCCGGAGGCGGTGGAGGTCGAGCCGATCGTGTCGTCGAGCGATCCGAACTTCAGGCCCGCCGATCTCGAAATGGGCCCCGACGGCGCCATCTACTTCACCGACTGGCAAAACCCGATCATCGGCCACATGCAGCACAACCTCCGCGATCCCAACCGCGACCAGAAGCACGGCCGCGTGTATCGCGTGGTGATGGCCGACAAGGCCGTGCAGAAGACCGTGCCGATCGCCGGCCGGCCGACGGCCGAGGTCGTGGCGCTCCTCGCCGATCCGACCGATCGCGTCCGCTACCGGGCCCGAATTGATCTCTCGGGCCGGCCCGAGGCGGAGGTCGTGCCGGCCGTGCGGGCCTGGCTCGCCGCGCAGGATACGAAGGCCGCCGACTTCGAGCACCGGCGACTGGAGGCGCTGTGGATGCTCCGGCACTTCGACGTCGTGGACGTGCCGCTCATCGAGGCCGTCCTCGCATCGGCCGATCCGCGGGCGCGAGCCGCCGGCCTGCGGGTGCTCTCGCAGGTTCTCGACCGCGTGCCCGAGGCCCTCGCCATCATCCTCCGCGGGGCCGCCGACGAGAGCCTGCGGGTCCGGCTCGAGGCCGTGCGGGCCGCGAGTTACCTGACGGCGCCCGAGGCGATCGAGGCCCTGGCGATCGCCGACGAACTGCCGAGCGACCGGTTCATGGACTACGTGAAGCAGGAGACGCGGCGGGTGCTCGAGCCGCAGTATGTGAAGGCGCGGGCGACGGGCTGGCGGCCCGTGTTCGCGACCGCTGCGGGCCGCAGATTCTTGCTCGCCTCGCTCACCAACGCGGAACTCGCCAAGGAGCCGCGGTCGCCCGAGGTCTACCAGGAGATGCTGCTCCGCAGCGGGCTCGAGGAGGGGCTGCGGACCGAGGCGATCGACGGGCTCGCCAAGGAACGCGGCCAGACCCCCGTGCAGGTCGTGATGGACGCGATCGGCCGGCTCGACGCCCGGGGGACGGGGATCGACACGTCGGTGGTATTCGACCTCATGCGGGTGCTTGCGGCCCGGCCGGCGGCCGAGCGCGACGCGCTCCGTGCCGATCTCGAACGCCTCGCCACGACTGGACGCCAGCCGCTGACCAGGCGGATCGGCTACGTCGCGCTCCTGGGAATGGATGCGGCCGGTGGCGATGCCGTGGCGCGGACGTGGGCCCTGGCGGAGGCCGAGCCGCAGCGGCTCGGCGACCTGGTCGAGGCCCTACCGATGGTGGCCGACCCGGCGGTGCGGACCGCGCTCTACGACCGCATCGTGCCGCTCTTGGACGACGGGCTGGGGAAGGAGGCCGTCGTGACCGGCCGATTCGTGCGGCTCGACATGCTCGGCGGCATGCGGACGTTGTGGCTGGCGGAAGTGGAGGTGATCTCCGGCGGCACGAACGCCGCTCGGGGCGGCACCGCAACCCAGAAGCAGCCGGCGGAGGCCGGCAGTGCGGCGGCGGCGATCGACGGCACGGTTGACTCGGCGACCTGCACCGCGGCGGGAGAGGACCCGTGGTGGGAGGTCGATCTCGGCGGTGCCGTGCCGCTCGAGCGAATCGTGGTCCGCCAGGCCGCGGGGCTCAACAAGGACCGCCTCAAGAACTTCACGATCCGGGTGCTCGACGGCCGCCGCAACGTGGTCAGCCGCCAAGAGGTCACCGCCCATCAGTCGCTCGTCACGCCGGTGGCCCTGGAGAATGCGTCCGCCCGCCAGGCGAGCGTCGTGCGGCGGGCCGCGTTCCAGGCGCTGGCCGGTGTTCGTGGCCGAGAGACAGAAACGTTCTCGCTCCTCGCCCGGTTCGTCCGCGACGGCATCGACCGCGACGCGGCGATTCGCGCGCTCTCCACCATCCCCGTCGCCCAGTGGCCGGCCGCGGAGGCGTCGCCGACCATCGAGGCCCTCGTCGAATCGCTCCGGGCCGTGAGCCCGGCGGACCGCTCGACCGACGCCGGCCTGGCGGCGTGGCAGTTCGCCGAGCGGCTGACCACGCTCCTGCCGGCGGCGGATGGGAAGGCACGGCGGGCGGAACTCGCCGACCTCGGCGTCCGCGTCGTGCGGATCGGCACGGTCTACGAGCGGATGGCCTTCGACCAGGAGACGGTGGCCGTGCAGGCCGGGCGGCCGGTGCTCTTCGTGCTCGAGAATCCCGACGCCATGCCGCACAACTTCGTGATCGTGAAGCCCGGTCGCATGCAGGAGGTGGGCGAGATCGCGGAGCGGCAGGCGCAGAACATGAACTTCGCCAAGCAGGGCTTCGTGCCGAACTCGCCGCACATCCTCGCCAAGAGCGGTCTCCTGCAGCCGCAGGCCACGGAGCGGGTGAACTTCGAGGCCCCCACCGAGCCCGGCGTCTATCCCTACGTCTGCACCTACCCGGGCCACTGGCGGCGGATGTTCGGCGCGCTCTACGTCGTGGACGACCTGGAGGCCTACCTCGCCGACCCCAAGGCCTACCTCGCCGCCCATCCCCTGGAGATCAAGGACGAGCTGCTCAAGGACCGCCGGCCGCGGACGGAGTGGGCGATCGCCGATCTCGAGGGCAGCCTCGCGACGCTGGAGAAGGGGCGGTCGTTCCTCCACGGGCGGGAACTGTTCCGCACGGCGTCGTGCATCTCCTGCCACAAGATGGGCGACGCGGGCAACGCCTTCGGGCCGGAGCTTGCCAAGCTCGACGCGAAGATGACGCCCGTGGAAATCGCCCGGCACATCCTCGAGCCGTCGCTGAAGATCGACGAGCAGTATCGCTCGACGACGGTCGTCACCGACGACGGCCGCTCAGTGACGGGCCTCGTCGTCGCGGAAACGCCCGCGGAACTGGCGATCGTCGAGAACCCCGTCGCCAAGGCGGAGCCGGTGCGGATCGCCAAGGACACGATCGAGGAGCGCACCACCTCGCCGGTCTCGATCATGCCCAAGGGATTGCTCGACAAACTCTCGCGGGACGAGGTGCTCGACCTCGTGGCCTACGTGGCCGCCCGCGGCGACGAGTCGAACGCCCTCTTCGCCCCCGACGGCTGTCCGCACCATCCGCCGGCGGGGAAGTAACCACATGGACGCCCCGCAGAATCGTACCGGGGAGATCCGTCCGCTCGACGCCAACGAGCGGCGGGTGCTCGGCGTGCTCATCGAGAAGGCGAAGACCACGCCCGACCAGTACCCGCTCTCGCTCAACGGCCTGGTCGTCGGCTGCAACCAGAAGAGCAACCGCGATCCCGTCATGACGCTCGACGAGGAGCAGGTGATGCGGGCGGTGGCGGGCCTGCGGAAGTGCGGGGCGATGGCCGAGGTGTTCGGCAGCGGCAAGATTCCCCGCTACCGGCATCTGGCCTACGAGTGGCTCGGCGTCGAGAAGGAGGAACTCGCGATCCTCGGCGAACTCCTGCTGCGCGGCGAGCAGACCGAGGGCGACCTCCGCGGCCGGGCAAGCCGCATGGACCCGATTCCCGATCTCGACGTGCTCCGCGGCCATCTGGATCGACTTGCCGACAGCGGGCTCATCGTCTGGCTCTCGCCTCCCGGCCGCGGCCGGATGCTGACGCACGGCCTGCTGCCGGCCGAGAAACTGGAGAAGGTGCGGTCGCAACTCGGCATGGCGGGCGGAGCGGCCGCCGTGCAGCCCGCGCCGCACGAGCCAGATGCCGAGCCCGTGATGGAGCCGCCGGCGATGCCCGTGGCCGAGCCGCCGGCTCCGCGGCCAGCCGCGCCGGCCCACGACGACGTCGCCGACCGCGTGGCCGAACTGGAACGCATCGTGGCCGATCTGCGCGACCGCCTCGCGCGGCTCGAGGCCGATCTCGGCGGCTGAAGTCGTGAGGCTGGCGATGACCTGGCTGACGCGAGGATCGGGAGAGCGAGGCGCGGGGATCGGCGTGAGGATGCGGAGCGTGGCGGACCTTCGCCAGCGACGCAACTCATGCCGTCCCCGAGCCGGGTTGGGCGCGAAAGCGCCGTGCCATGACTTGGGCAGCCACCGCCCCGGTTCGGCGACGCAGCGTGTCCGCTCGGTCGCGACGCCACTCGCCGGCATGGCGGCCCTGATTCTGGCCGCTGTGGCACCGGCGGCCGAGCCACTCGTCGCTGTCGAGGGCTGCACGCTCGTGGCCGCCGACTGGGCCGACGGCGACAGTTTCCCGATCCGCACGCCGGCGGGCGAGGTGCACACGGTGCGGCTCTACGGGGCCGACTGCCTGGAGCAGCACGTCAGCGGCGAGACTGACGCCCGGCGGCTCCGTGGCCAGCGGCGCTACTTTGGAATCACCAGCGTGCGACCGGACGCGGCGGCCTCGATCGCCCTGGCCAAGGACCTGGCCCGTCAGTCCACGGAGGAGACGCGTCGGTTCCTGGCCCGGCCGTTCACGATCCACACGAGCTTCGCCGACGCCCGCGGCGACGGCCGTCACAAGCGGATCTACGCCTTCGTGATCGACGCCGAAGGCCACGATCTCGCGCAGCATCTCGTGTCCGCCGGTCTGGCGCGGGCCTACGGCGTAGGCCGCACGACGCTCGCGGGCGATTCGGCGGAGGAGTATCGGGAGACGCTCGCCGACCTGGAACTGCAGGCGGCGAAGCGCGGCGCGGGAATCTGGGCGCACACCGATTGGAATGCGCTGCCGGCCGAGCGACGCCGTGAGCGCGACGAGGCGCGGGAGTTGAGCGCCGCGGTCGACGACGCCGGGCCGCCGCCGGGTTTCACGGTGGAGATCAACACCGCCTCGCGGGAGGACCTGATGCGGCTGCCACAGGTGGGCGAGACGCTCGCCAACCGGATCATCGAGCGGCGGCCCTACCGCCGGATCACGGACCTGCTGGAGGTGGACGGCATCGGCCCGAGCACCTACCGGGCGCTCAAGCCCATGCTGCGGCTCGAACCGCCCGACGAGCGACGGCGGAGCAGCGAGTAGCCGCCGCCAGCCAGGCCGGCCAGGGCCATCGCAAAGGTGGGGGGTTCAGGGACGGCGCTCACCGAAACGGCAGCCGCCTCGGAGACGCTCGGGGACGAAGCGATTCCCGCCACCTTCAAGGTTCCGGCATAGTTGCCGTTCACCGACAGCGTATTGAAGGAAAAGTTGTTTCTCGAACCGATCAGTTGCGCGTTTGCGGACCCCGAGACCAGAGTGTTCGGATCGATCGCCAGGTTGCTTGTGGCCCACATCTTCACATCTACCTTGCCCGAAGTGGCGCTCGGCAACAGGCCGAAGGCGACCAGATACGAGGTGTTCGTCGAGGGCGCGAAGTTAATCGTCTTGATGTCGGCTAATAAATTTCCTCCGCGTGCGTCGAAGCCGAAGGTCTGCGTCTGCCACGGAATCCCGACAAACATCTCCTCGGTGCTGCCGTTCCAGAGACTGATTCCGGTGAATTGGCCTCCCGAAAAGTTCGAGACGTTCATGAGGTAGGTCAGGTAGATGCCGGTGCCGGACGTGCTGATGGTGGCGCTGAGTGACCGCATCGACCGCGTGCCAATCTGCACGGCGCTTCCCGTGCCGCTGGCAAGACCGGCCACGATCGTGCTGTTGCCGCCGGACCAGGCGCCCGAAAACCCGGTGCCACCATTTTGGCCTGCGAGATTCGAGCCGACCGTGTACTGAAAGGTCTCCGTGAAGAGGAGATCCGCCTGAACGGCTCCACCCACGGCGGCGACGATGGCACAGGCCGTCGTGATGGCGCGAACCAAGGCAGCCATCGGCTTCAAGGCGTTCATGACCGGACTCCTCGTACAGCGTGAAATCGCGCGGCGGAAGCCGCGACACCCCCTTGTCTTACCGCGTGACTCGCGTGCTGAAAGCGACAAAATCGAAAAAGTGACGAATCCGGCACGAGCAGGGACGAATCGGGATTTTTGAGGGACGAATCCGCCGGGGCTGGGACGAATCCGCGGCCCAGTCCTCACCACCCTGACGTCGCAGCCACGGAACGGGTGGCCGATCGCCATGTCCGTCGGGGAGGGTTCGCATCGTCACGCAGCGGAGTGCGGGAGATCGACGATGACGGTGCGACGAGATGACTCGGGCGTTGTGACGTCGCTGCGGCCAACGCCATCCGCCGTCTGCAGCCCGCTTCTTTCCTTCAGAATGCCGGAGGTGGGACTTGAACCCACACGCCCTTGCGGGCAACGGATTTTGAGTGCCCCCAAGGACCGCAGTCGCGTGACGGTCGGATGGCAGTTGGCCGTATTTCTCGGAAACGACGGATGGCGATAGATCCTGAATGTCCCTGTCGGGGCGGACTCGCCTAACAGTTTGCCTAACACGTTTCCAACTCCGGCAAGCCCTGTCCCGAGCCCAGCAAGCTCTGCACGAGCTGCGTCGGTGGCGTCTCGACGGACCGAAGGCGACGCGGGCCGCGGCCACGTCGCTTGCGATCCTGCCGTTCCTCGCTCGAGGCCACGATCACAAGACGCCGGGGCCATATCGCGAACACATCGCCCGCGGCATCGACTTCCTCTTCAAACTCGTCGGCAAAGACGGCAACACCGTGAAGGACGGGGAAACGATGTACAGCCAAGGCCTCGTGGCGATGACGCTCTGCCGGGCCTACGATCGCACGCGGGATCCAGCCCTCGAGGCGCCGGCGCAGGTTACGCTCGACTTCATCATGGCGGCGCAGCACGCAGGCGGCGGCTGGAGTTACCAGCCCATGCAACCTGGCGGCGATACGTCGGCCCTCACCACGACTACCACGCGACCCGCCTCGTCCATGCGGCGGCCGACGTCAAGGCCTGGTCAGAATGGCGAGCGAGCGTGGCCGATCATCTGATCGAGGGCCAAGTCAAGGAAGGCGACGACGCAGGCAGTTGGCAGGCGCACGAAAGACTTGACAGAGCATGGTTTTCTTCTGATCCGTTGGCGTCGACCTCCCTTGCGGCCCTCACCCTCGCCGAACCGCTCGACCGCACGATGCTCAGAGCAAAGTAATCGCGCCTGCTTGCAGACAATAGCAACTGGCCGGCAACTTTTGATTTCTTCAATGTTGTTCACTGGTCACGTCGGACCGTAGGCATCCTTGCGGTGGCGGATGACTCGAATCTCGACGATCGACTGTGTGTCGTCGATCGCGTAAACGATCCGGTAGTCACCGACTCGGACCCGCCACAGGTCATCGGCACCCCGCAATTTCTTGCAGCCAGACGGTCGTGGCTGCGTGGAAAGCGAGTCGATCTTCGCAGCGACACGGTCGATGACCTGATCAGGCAGTGACTCGAGCTCCTTAGCGGCGGACCTTCCGATCCGCACCTCATGCACGGCGACGGCCCTTCTTCAGGCGGCCGGCCTTCTCCAGTCGGGATCGGACCGTTGCCCAACTCTGACTTGGTTCGCGCTCTCGAGACCTGGCGGTGGCGACGTCAAGGATGTCTTCCCAAAGCCCGCTCCCTTGCCGGAGATCGATCATCACGGCGGTCTTGTGACCACGCTCGTCGAAAAGGAACTGAACCCCGCGAATCATGAATGAGCCTCCGAGCCGCGACTGAAAACCAGCCCCTTCATATCACATATTGCCTGACCGCGACGGGGGGTGTTTTTCAGAATGCCGGAGGTGGGACTTGAACCCACACGCCCTTGCGGGCAACGGATTTTGAGTGCGAATAGAACCCGCAGTCAAGTCGCGCTCGTGTCGCGATTGTGCAAATTCCTCGGGAACGGCGCGTGTGGCTCGGCGCGCGATTCCTGCGCCGGGACGCCTGCGCCTAACACTTCGCCTAACAGTTTTGGCCCCCGTGGAAACCGTCGTCACGCCACGTCCCGGATGACGTCCAGATACGCCCGCCAGACCCGCGAGTAGGCGCAGCCCCAGGCCTCGTCATGGCAGGCGCGCTCGAACTCCACGGGGTCGGTATCGGGCGCATTGATGAGCCGGTCGACGGCAAAGTTCCATGCCAGCGCGTGCGCCCATTCGTGGCAGAGCACCTCGACGGCCTGTGGCTCGCCCATCTCGTCGTTGAGAAGGACCACAAACCGCTTTTCCCGCCGAAGGCACTGGCCCAGGAGGTTTTCGGGAAGCCAGGAAGCCCGAACAACGACGGGAAGGGCTGCAGGGCATTCCCGCCGAAGGCCCGTCAAAACCGTCTGAAATTCTCTCCAGCCAGTGCGCCCTAACAATCCGCGACTCGAGGCGGAGATCGACTCGGCGTACCCAGCCCCGGCACGCGACAGGGCACCACGATGGCAGCAGAGGACGGGCGCGGAATGTCGACCGGTGGAAAGCATCCACGCAGTGTAGCGCCAACGACACTTGCGCGCTACCTTGGAGCATATGGACGCACCACAACAACCAGCGCGAAACACCGAAGCCAACATTCGCAAGGCCGCCGAGGCGATTGCAGAGGTGTTGGAGATGAAGCAGGAGTTCATCCGCTGCCATGACTTCCTCGCCAACAAGACGGCGCGGCTCGTTGAACTCCTTGGTCAGGCGGAATCCCGTGGGTATCTCCTCGAAGACTCCCTGACGCTCGTAGACACGGTGCATTGGCTCCAGATGATCGACTGGCAGACCAATTTCTTGTCGATGGTGTTGAACTTCACGAAGGACCCCAGCAGTAAGTCACTCCGTCCGCTCATCGAACTCTACGGCCGCGATCGAGACCGGATGCGTGTTGAGGCTGAGATTCTTGAGCGCCAACTGAAGCACCGGTTGGCTACGTTTGCACAGCCCGATGACGCCACGGTCCGGAAGGCCATCACGAAGAACGAGCAGCGCGTGTTGGCCGTCTACTTGCACGTCCGCTCGGGCTATCGGGGCATCGATGTGGCCCGGTTCTTCAAGGTGCCCAAGACGACTGCCTACGGGTGGCTCGATTGGTTCAAGATGCTGCCCGAGGGACTGCAGGCGGGGATTATGGCGTTCATGGATCCACAGGCACCGATCATGGCCGCGTGTCAGGTGCCCGCGGCCATGCCCAAGCCTGCGGCGGCTCGGGCGGACGGTCAGTCGGGTGTCGCGGCCCCGGTGGCACAGACGGCGTGATCGGGCGCATTCCGAGTGTCGCTGCGAATCGAGTTTCAGCCCCCCATGAAGCCGCGATTTGGTGGGTACATCTTTGGCGGCTGCAGCATTTTGCAACACACGCGGTCTTGGCCGTGGTTCAGCGCACATTCGGGCTGGGGTGATGGGAAACCACGCCGAAATGGGCACCCTGATGCGCTAAAATATTGGCTGGCTCGATGCGAAAACCGCCACGGAAGTTCACGGTTTTCGACGTCCGCCAGCGCATCAAACGCCGGAAAGTACGGATTCTGGCCGCGGCCCCAGAGGTCCCGGCACACTCAGCGCATCAAGGAGGATGCCAGTGTCAGCAGCAAGTTCATTCAACGATCCAGCAGGCCGGGAGCTTCTGGCCATGCTCCGCAAGGCACGACGGAACACCTTCGGCGACCCCAAATACCACTCGGGCCGCAAGAAGAAGCAGTTCGCATCGCCGTATCTGGAGTTCCTCGACAAGTTGGAGAAAGCCGCTCGCAAGATGCCACAGCCGTACGAGTTCGACCTGCTTCACGCCGACGGAATCAGGCACGTGGACTTGGATGCGGGCGTGAGGGTCCTGAACGAACTGATCTTCGAGTGCCAGCGGAGCCTTGAGGGGATTGAGTACGCGAGGCTGGACTTGGACGCGAGAGGGTGGGCGAAGGGGCAGGGGTTGAGGGAGTGAGGGGTGTGAGATGATCGCGTGTTTCTGGTTCCTCCGCCCGTCTCTCCCGCCCGTGGCCCGCCGACCGACTGGGGAGAGCTCGTCCAGGTCCACTTTCGACCGGGCGATTTTTCAGGCGTCACCCGACGAGCTGCCCGTGATCGACATCCACAGCCTCTGACGGCATTCCATGCCACGGTGCGGACGGCCCGCAAGAAGGGCGGTTTCAAGACCGGTCTGCGCCAACGGGAAAAATAAAGTCTTGAGCGTGGATGGGAAGCTCTTCGGCACCTCCACGGTCGGGTCGCATCCAGCCCGATCAGTCCCGGCTGTTGCTCCTCATGGTCCTCGCTGATCGGCCCACGCTCGTCGCAGTGCCATTGGCCGACCTATCCTTCGCCGGGGTGATCGTCGCCGTAGCCCGCGGATTCGTTCCAGAGAAAGCCGGATTTGTCCCTGACTCGGCGGATTCGTCCCTGTCCGTGCCGGATTCGTCACATTTTCGCGGCGGCGCCTTGTTGCGGTTGGTGATGACCGGTAGGGTCCACGTAGGCGGTACCCAACAAAGCCGCCCCGTGAGGTCTTCACCACATCAAAAAATCATCGCTAGGAATCGCAATCATGGTCACAGCCGCCAAGCCTGTGAAGAACGAAAGCAAGACGCTCCGGCTTCGGAGCAAGATCGCGGCACTTGCCGGTGCCACCGGGGCCGTTGCCGCGGGCTCGGCCGAGGCCGTGACGTACACGCCCACGGCGGGCGTGGTCGCGGCCCAAGGCATCCCCGGCTTCTCGTTCGTCAGCCCGAGCAACGTGACGCTCGGCAGCCTGCGGCCCCCGGTGACCAGTGGCACCACCACCTGGGACATCGACGGGGCCGGTGCGGCCGAGTTCAAACTGGAAAATATGGAAGGAGGGATCGCCTTTCTCGGAGCGGCTGACTCCAGCAACAATCTGCGCGGGATCAGCAACGAGGGGCTCTTCATCCAAAACCTGGCGACTGGGGCCAACGTCAACACGTCCCCCTCCAACGGGTTTTGGGGGACTGCCAACGTCGCGGTGACGAATAATGGGAACCCGCAATTCGCGAGCGGATTCAGTCTGGACACCTCGGGGCAGTTCGGATTCCGATTCTTCGATTCCGTCGCGAGCGACTACATCTACGGGTGGGGTTCGATGGTGGTCGAAGGCACTCCGATCGGTTCTGGATACAAAATCACCGAGGCGTATTACAACGAGATTCCGGGTACCACGATCAACGTGGGGGCCGTGCCCGTGCCGGAGCCGTCCAGCATCGCGCTGCTCGCCATCGGCGCCGCCGGCGTGGCCGCATGGCGCATCCGCCGGAAGCAGCGGCAGGTCGGCTAGTGTCGCGGCGTCGCGTTCTGCTCGTCGGCTGGGACGCCGCGGATTGGGGCGTGATTCAGCCCCTGCTCGACGCCGGGCACATGCCGCATCTCGCCCGGCTCCTCGAGCGGGGCGTGATGGGCAACCTCCTCACGCTCCAGCCGATGCTGTCGCCGATGCTCTGGACGAGCATCGCCACCGGCAAGCGGCCGTCGAAGCACGGCGTCCACGGCTTTGCCGAAGTGTCTCCCGACTCGGGCACCATCCGCCCGATCTCGTCCCATTCGCGCACCACGAAGGCGATCTGGAACATCCTGCACCAGCAGGGCAAGACCTGCCACGTGATCGGCTGGTGGCCGAGCCATCCGGCCGAGCCGCTCCGCGGCGCGATGGTGAGCGATCTCTTTCAAAAGGCCGTGGGTTCGATCGAGAAGCCCTGGCAGCTGCCCCCGGGAACCGTCCACCCGCCCGAACTCGCCGAACCGCTCGCCGACCTGCGGGTGCACCCCCAGGAAATCGAGGGAGACATGCTCCGCGCGTTCGTGCCCCGGGCTCCCGAGATCGACCAAAAGGCCGACCCTCGGCTGGGCACGCTCGCCTCGATCGTGGCGGAGTGCGCGAGCGTGCAGGCCGCGGCGACGCACGTGCTCGCCACCCGCCGCGACTGGGATTTCTGCGCGGTCTACTTCGACGCGATCGACCACTTCAGCCACGGCTTCATGCGGTACCACCCGCCGCGGCTGGCGTGGGTGTCGCCTGAGGACCAGGCAATGTATGCCGACGTGGTCGGCGGGGCATACGTGTTTCACGACAGCATGCTCGGCGTGCTCCTGGAACTGGCCGGGGACGACGTCACGGTCGTCCTCATGAGCGACCACGGCTTCCATGCGAACCACCTCCGGCCTCGGGATCTGCCCAACGAGCCCGCCGGCCCGGCCGCAGAGCATCGGCCCTACGGAGTTTTCGTGGCGGCTGGCCCCGGCATACGCCGCGACCAGCTCGTCCATGGCGGCAGCCTGCTCGACGTGACGCCCACGCTGCTGACGCTCTTCGACCTGCCGGTCGGCCGCGACATGGACGGCCGCCCGCTCCTCGCGATCTACGAGCAGCCGCCGCCGGTCTCGTTCATCGACTCGTGGGACGACCTCCCGGGGGATGCTGCGCGGCTGCCCGCGACCGCCGCGGCCGGCGATCCCGATGCCGCGTTGGCCGTGATGCGGCAGCTTGCCGACCTCGGCTACATCGATCATCTCCCCGACGACCGGCGGGCGGCGGTCGATCAGACGGTGTGCGAGACGCGTTGGAACTTGGCGAGGTCGTTGGCCGACGAGGGGCGGCTCGAGGAGGCGGCGGCAATCGTCACGGACCTCTGGGACCGCTGGCCGGATGAAGGTCGGTTTGGCGTCGCCCTGCTTCGCCACCAGCTCGATCTGGGCCGTCCAGCCGTGGCCCGGGCCACGTTCGCGCTGCTCGACGCCCGCAAGGCCGCCGCCATGACCCGCGCCGCGGCGGAGTTGCGAACGAGATTGCTGGCGATCCGGGTTGCGCAGGGCCTGCCTGCCGAGGAGGGAGGCGACCTGGAAGCAGGCATCGACGTCGCGCGGGTACCCAACGCCGAGCGGCAGACCATTCAACGGCTGCGGGCTCGCGCCGCCCGCAATGCCCCCGCGTTCGCCGTGCTGGAAGGGAAAATCCTCGCGGCAGAGCGGCGGTTCCCGGAGGCGCTTGCGGCCTTCGAGCGGGCCGGGGGCGCCCAGGAAAGCCTGCAACCGTCGCTGATTCTCGAGCGGGCCGAGGTGCTGCTCCGGATGCGCAAGCTGATCGCCGCGGCGGCGGAATTCGGCAGGGTGCTCGACCTCGATCCGTTGAGTGTTGCGGCCCGGTACGGGCTGGCGCGAACCGCGCTTCTGCGCGGCGACCCGGCGCGGGCGGCGGCAGAGGCCCGGGCGGCGATCGGCCTGCACTACCAGTCTCCGCGTGTCCATCTCCTCGCAGGCTTTGCCTCGTGGCGGGCCGGGGATACGGTCGCTGCCGAGCGGTTCCTACGCTCGGCGGTCGAGCTCCAGCCGGTCTATCCGGTTGCCCATCGCATTCTCGCTGGCTTTCTGGCCCGCGAGCGCCGCGATTACACGGCCGCCATCGAGCACCGTCGCCTCGCGAAGGAGAGCCGTGAGTTGCTGCAGAGAATGCGGGCCGGCGCGAAGGCAGAGCGGCAGCCTGCGGGCTCGGCGGAGTCACGGGCGGATGCCGAAGCGCAGCGATCGCAGACAGCCGCACCGCGGGGTGCCGATGTCGCCGACTGCGTGATCGTGGTCACCGGCCTGCCCCGGTCTGGAACGTCGATGATGATGCAGATGCTCGCGGCGGGGGGCCTGCCGGTGCTCACCGATGGAGAGCGGATCGCCGACGAGAGCAATCCGCGCGGTTACTTCGAGCATGCGGCAGTCAAGCGATTGGCGACAGATGCCGCCTGGATCGCCGAGTGTCGGGGAAGAGCCGTGAAGGTGGTAAGCCCGCTCGTTCGGCACCTGCCACGAGCCGCCACGTCGCCACCGTATGTGATCATCCACATGCAGCGGCCGGTCGCGGAAGTCGTGGCGTCGCAGCGGTCGATGCTGGCCCGCGGCGGGCGTCCCGCGGCCGGAGCGTCCGACGCCCTGCTGATCGAGGGCTTCGAGCGGGAAACCGCGATTACCAGGGCGTTCGCCGGCCAGTTGGCGGCCGAGGGGCGCGGCTGGGTGCTGGAACTCGACTACCACCGCTGCCTTGCCGACCCGATGGCGGCGGCCGGCCAACTGGCGAGCCTGCTCGGCCCTGGATTCGATACGGCCGCGGCCGCGGCGGCCGTCGATCGCAGCTTGCATCGCACTGCGGTAGCCTGAGCATCCCGCACTTGGCGTATCTCCGATGAAGCAACTCTCGTTCACGCCGACGTTCGCCCAGCCGATCGGCATCTACGATGCAGGTCTCGATGCGGCCGGCATCGCCGCGCTCGTCGAGATGGTGGAGGAGCTGCGGCTGATCCCCAGCGGGCAGCGGCGGTCCAGCGTAGGAGGCTGGAGGTCGCAGGGAGACATCTTCAGCACCGAGGTTGCGGCCGTCCGCCAGCTGCGCGAAGTCACGATCGCAGCGGGCTTTGCGTATCTGCGGAGCTGCGGCGTCGATCTCGACGAGCGCCGCTACACGGGGCGGCCAGTTGGCTGGGCCAACGTCAACGGCCGCGGCCACTACAACGCGCCACACCGGCACGACGGCTATGATCTTTCAGGCGTGTTTTACCTGCAGCAGCCGAGGTTGACCTCGGAGGCAACCGGGGTGATCGAATTCCTCGATTCACGAAACCTCTCGGCCCACTTGCAGAGGCTGGGCGGGCCGGTGTTTTCAGCCTCGCACACGCTGCGGCCCGAGCCGGGCCAGTTGGTGGTGTTTCCGTCGTTTCTGATGCACTGGGTGGGGCCCAACCAGAGCGACGAGGATCGGATCGTGATCGCTTGGAACCTGGACATCGTCGAGCGCGATGCGGCCAGCGACTTGCAATGATGGCAGCCTCTGGGAGTGACAGGCTAAAGCCTGTCCTACGTCACCCGAGCACGCTCTCGATGACCTCCTCCGCGACGTAGATCGGGAGGTTCGGCTCGCAGGTCGCGACCGGTGGGCATGCGGTCGGCGGACATGTGGCACGCGGAGATGCCACCGGCGACTGCTGCGACTCATGCGACCAACCGCGATCTCACGACACCTCCCGGATTGCGTGGGCGAAACTCATGGCGCGGGTGGGGGAGGAGTTTCCGCTCGAGTGCCCGGTGACCTGCCCCCATGAATGGAACTAGTGTCTATCACCAGGGTAGACCTGCCAAGGGATCGCCCCTGTCCGCTTGGTGAGGCGTAGCCGAACCGAGCGGACAGGGGCGGCGCGACTCCGGGGCGGGGGGCCGGTATCCCAGTGAGCTGTGTG
>JBIKND010000075.1:0-15906 GCA_044358905.1 Pirellulales bacterium
CCCAGCTTCCCCGTCGCACGTTTCTCGGCCGCTCCTGCGCCGCAGCCGGCTCCCTGGCGGCCGCCACGACCACGACGGTTCCAGCCGGCGGGTTCTTCGCCGGCGGCGGAGACGCGCTGCGGGTCGGCCTCGTCGGGTGCGGTGGCCGGGGAACCGGCGCTGCGATGCAGGCGGCCGCGGCCGATCCGCGTGTCCGGATCACGGTGCTCGCCGACCTGTTCGCCGATCAGATCGACTCCGCGGCCGCGGTGCTCGGCCGCGCCGCGGGCGAAGCTTTCGACGGCCCAGGGCCGCTGCGGTTCTACGGCGCGGACGCGTGGCGACGCGCCATCGAGGCGCCGATCGACGTCGTGATTCTCGCCACGTCGCCGGATGCCCGCCCGGCCCAGGTCGCCGCGGCCGTGGCTGCCGGCCGGCACGTGTTCTGCGAGGCGCCGGCCGCGACCGATGCGGCCGGCGTCGCCGACGTGCTCGCGGCGAGCGACCTGGCCGCGGCCCGCGGGCTCGCCTTCGGGAGCGGACTGGCCTGGAGGCACGACCCGGCCACGATCCGCGCGATCGCTCGGCTCCACGCGGGTGCCTGCGGCCGGCCGATCGCGGGAGTGGCCACGAGCCACATTGGGCCGGCCTGGCGCCGGTACTCGATCCTGGGGCGACCGCTCTCCGCCACCGACGGCCGCAACTGGATCGCCTGCCCCACGCGGTCGGGCGGCGATCTGGTCGAGCATCAGGTGCACGCCATCGACAAACTGCTCTGGGCCTTCGGCGACGCCGCGCCGGCCTGGGCCGAGCCGCTCGCCTCACCCGGCACCGGCGGCACGGCCGTTCGCTACGTGTTCGCCGACGGCCGGGCCATCGAGGCGGGCATCGTCCGGCGCGCGGGCGGCCGCGACGCGATCACGGAGGTGGTGCGCGGCACGCATGGCGCCTGCGACCTGCGGTCCGCGGGAGTCGGTCGGCACGGCCGCAGCATGGCTGCCTTCGTGGAGTCGATTCGTCAGGGCCGTCCGCTGGCCGAGGGACCGACCCTGTGCCGCAGCACGCTGACGGCCGTCCTCGGCCGGGAGGCGGCGACGGCCGGCGTGGCCCGGGCCTGGACGGATCTCACCCCGGCCACCACGTCGGCATAACCGGTACAATCGGGAGCAGGCTGCACGGCCGGCCGCACGGACGACGATGTTCCCGGGGTCGTGGGCCTTTCGTATCCGGGCCGGCGTCCGCGCCGGCGATGGTGATTCAGCATGCCAGCCAATCGCACCGTCGCGTCGCTCAGCATCGCGCTGATCGTGTTCGTGATGCTCACGTTCGTGTTGGCCGTCACGACCTATCTGTTCTTCAAGCAACGGCTCGACGAGCAGGCGAAGGCCGAGGCCGCAGCCGCCGACACCAGCAAGGCCCGCACCGAACTCAACACGGCGCTCGACGAAAAGCGGAAGTTGCAGGAGATCCTGGGCGCCGCCGAGGAGAAGACGGTCGCGCAGATCGAGGCCGAGACGAACGAGCGGTTCACGAACGAGTTCGTGGGCTTCGACGCCGAGCCGAAATCCTTCCTCAAACTGGTCGACTGGCTCGCGGACGCGATCCGCAAGAAAGACGCTCAGATGGAAGCCCTGCGGCTCGACCACGACAAGGTCGTCGCCGACAAGGACCAGGCGATCGAGACCGAGAAGTCGGCGGCGGCCCGGGCGGCCGCCGAAAAGGAAAAAGTCGCGGCCGACGCGGCGGCCGAGAAGAAGAAGTTCGACGACTCGCGTGGACAGCACGAGACCCAGCAGCAGCAGCTCTCTGGCAAGCGAGACGAGGCCCTGAACCAAGCCATCGCCTTCGACAAGCTGAAGGCGGAGGTCGCCAAGGGCGGGCAGTTCCTCTATCCCGACCAGCAAAAGGATTTCGAGGCCAAGAAGGATCCGGAGGGACAACTCGGCGTGCTCTACGCGGCGCTCCGGGCCCGGGCCCAAGTGATCGAGAAGCAAAACGATCTCCTGTCCACGCTGCGGGCGGGCGACGAGGCCGTGCAGGCGGCGGTGATGGCGGCCAAGCCGCAGGACAACCGGATCGACGGGTTCGACGGCCGCGTGATCGCCGTCGATCCGGCCGAACGCACCGCCCTGATCTCGAGCCGCTCGACCCGCGGCATGCGTCCCGGCCTGCTTCTGGCCGTGTACGATCCGGCCGACCCGCGGCCACAACTCGGGGCCCGCAAGGGCCTGCTCGAGGTGATCGCCGTCGAGAGCCCGACGGTCGCTCGGGCGCGGATCCGCCGCGACTCGATCCGCAATCCGATTCTCGGCGGCGACGGCGTGGCCACCAGCCTCTGGGCCCCGGGCGAGTCGCCCGAGGTGGCGATCGTCGGTTTCGTGCAACTCGACGCCGACACGCCGCCCGACGCCGACGCCCTGCAGGCGGCGATCGAGCGGGCCGGCGGCCGCGTGGTCGATACCGTGACTCCCGCGACCGCGCTGGTGGTCGATGGCGGCGTGCCGAAGCCGGTCGCCGGCGGCGACGGCAAGATTCCGGGCTGGCGGGCGAACGTCGACGAGAAGCGCCGCGAGCGGGAGATCAAATCCGCTCGGCAACTGGGCGTGCGCGTCGTGGGCCTCGACGAGATGCTCGACCTGCTGGGGCTGGAGCGGGCGGACCTCGAGACCGGCCGCCTGCCCACGCGGGGCGACGATGGCCGGTCGCTTCCCCGCCGCGCCGCGGGCGTGGCATACTGACGCGGGTTGGGCGGCCGCCGGCCGCCCTCACCAGCCACTTCTCGCCCGCCGAGGTGACCATGCCCCCGGTTCGTTCCCTGCGCGTGTGCCTGCCCCTGCTCGGTGCCGCCCTGCTGATGGCCGCACCCTCCCGTGTCACGGCCGACGACGCGGGCTTCGTGTCGCTCTTTGACGGCAAGACGCTCGCCGGCTGGGAGGGCAAGCCGGATTTTTGGCGGGTGGAAGACGGTGCGATCGTCGGCGAGACCACGCCGGAGAAGCCCACCAAGGGCAACACCTTCCTGATCTGGCGTCAGGGGCTCGTCGACGACTTCGAACTCGCCTGCTCCTACCGCCTCACCGGCGGCAACAGCGGCGTGCAGTACCGGAGCAAGGATCTGGGCGACTTCGTGGTCGGCGGCTCCCAGGCCGACTTCGAATCCGGCCCCAAGTACTCCGGCATCCTCTACGAGGAGAAGGGTCGCGGCATCCTCGCCGAGCGCGGCCAGCGGATCACGATCACGGCCGAGGGCCAGAAGGTGGCGGGCGAACCGATCGGCACGGCCGACGACCTGCAGAAGGTGATCAAGCCAGGCGAATGGAACGACCTCCGCATCGTCGCCCGGGGCGACAAACTCCAGCACTTCATCAACGGCCAGTTGATGTCGGAGACGACCGACCAGCAGTCCGACAAGCGGCGGCTGGAGGGCGTGCTCGCCCTGCAGGTGCACGCCGGCCCGCCGATGAAGCTCGAGGTCAAGGACGTGCGTCTCAAGCGGCTCAAGCTGACCGACGGCCGCAAGAAGCTGGTCCTCGTGGCCGGCCGGCCGAGCCACGGCCCGGGCGAGCACGAACACCGAGCCGGCGTCCTGCTCGCGGAGAAGTGCCTCGACGCCGCCGGCCTGCCGCTGGTGACGGCCGTCTACACGAACGGCTGGCCGGAAGACCCCACGGCCTTCGACAATGCCGACGCCGTCTTCTTCTTCGCCGACGGCGGCGACGGCCACCCCGTGATCCAGAGCAACCGGCTCGCCCAGATCGACGCCCTGGCGAAGCGGGGCGTGGGCGTGGCCTGCCTGCACTATGCCGTCGAGGTGCCCAAGGAGAAGGGCGGGTCCGAGTTCCTGAACTGGCTGGGCGGCTACTTTGAGTCGAACTGGTCGGTGAACCCGCACTGGAAGCTCGCCGCGTCGCAGCTGGCCGACAACCACCCGATCACCCGGGGCGTGCGGCCCTTCGCGACGCAGGACGAGTGGTACTACCACATGCGGTTCCGCGAGCCGGCCGACGGCGTGGCCATGATCCTCACGGGCGTGCCGCCCGACGCCACCCGGGAGCGGCCCGACGGCCCGCACAGCAACAACCCCACGGTCCGCGCTGGCAAGGGCTCCCGCGAGGCCCTCGCCTGGGCCTACGAGCGGCCCGACGGCGGCCGTGGCTTCGGCTGCACCGGCGCCCACTTCCACCGCAACTGGGCCGACGACGACTTCCGCCGGCTGATGCTCAACGCCCTTGTCTGGACCGCCGGCCTCGACGTGCCGCCGGGCGGCGTGCAGTCGGGCGTGACGCCCGACGACCTGGCGGCGAATCTCGACGACAAGGCTCCCAAGAAGAAGTGACCGGCCGCACCGCGGCCCCCAGGAGAATGACGATGCCGAAACTGACGGTGGAAGGAACGGGCTCGTTCGATGTGCCGGCCGGCAAGCGGCTGGTGAACGCGTTGGTGGACGAGTGCGGCACGGACCAATTGCACGCCTGCGGTGGCGTGGCCCGGTGCACGACCTGCCGCGTGGAGTTCGTGGCCGGCGAGCCGGCGCGGATGACACAGGCGGAGAAGGACGTGCTCGCCGCGAAGGGGATCACCACGCCCGGCCTGCGGCTCGCCTGCCAGATCGCCTGCGACGCCGACATGACCGTCCGCGTGATCAGCCGGCTGGCCGGCTCGGGCCGCAAGGACTGCGGCCACCGTGCCGCCGACGACATCCAGCCGCCGCCGCAGTGGGTGTGAGGCTGCCCCCCTGTAGCGGCGGTCTCTGACCGTCGTGCCCCCCTGCCGTGAAGCCCGAACCGTAAGGTGAGGCAATACGCATGGGGCTCCATCGCGAGCCTTGTAGGTGCAGACTGGCAGTCTGCACACCGTAGCATCGCGTATCCCGCAGAGTACCACTCTGCGGCTACAAGGGATCGCCAATCAGAGTGGCAAATCGTCTCCCAAACGAGCGTAGACCTGTTGACCCGGGGCAGCATCAGCCGGCCAGCAACCGCTCCACAAGCCCGGCGATGTCGTGCATCGCCAGCGCCGGGGCGGCCGTGACACCGGGCCGCGAGGCGATGAACACCGTCTCGTGAGGATTGGCCGGATCGACCGCGCCGTGCGAGCCCTGCACGAGCGCCGTGTCGAGCGGGATCGCGATCTGCGGCAGCCGCGCGCGGTCGAGGTGGAGTTCCAGCGGGTCGTAGCCCGGCTTGCGGTGGATGTCGATCGTGCGGGCGAAGGCCGGAGCCTTGGCATCGTCGAGCCAGTAGGGATAGGCGAACCAGGCGTCGAGATCGCTCTCGAGGACGACGTCGCCGCAGCGGCTCGCGGGGCCCTGCTCCGCCGTCGCTGCCAGGCCCGCGGTCACGAGATCCGCGCCGGCGAGCACGCGTCCCACGCCGACGGTCGTGCGAAAGAGATCCGCCACCCGGTCGCGGAGGGCGTGGTCACCGCCATCCCGCAGGTAGACGTGGGCCACCTGGTGGTCCGCCAGCGCCCAGGCCGCGCTGCCGGCGATGTCGAGGAGTTCGCCGTCTCCGGTGTCGGTCACCGCGAGCAGGCCGGCCTCCCGCAGGATGCGGTTGGGGAACACGGCACGGGACACCGGCCGGATCGCATACTCGCCGACGACGAGCACCGTGAGATTCGCCTGCCCGACCAGGCCACCGAAGTCGGCGATCAGGGAGGCGATCTCGGCGTCGAGCTCGCCGCAGGCGGCGCGGGCGGGCGGGCTGTCGGGGCCGGACCGCTGCGCCGCGTAGTCGAGGTGCGGGAGGTACACCCAGGCGGAGTGCGGCGGCTGCGGCCGCGCCGCGGCGATGAAACTCCGGGCGATCCACCGGCTCGAATCGATGCCCGCAACCGGGCCCCAGAACTTGTGGAGCGGGAACTCGCCGAGTGTCTCCCGCAGTTCGGCGTACAGCGGCTCGGGGTTCGTGTGGCACCACATCGTCTCGGTGCCGTCGGGATTGTGCCGGGGCGCCGGCAGGCAGACGAGGTCGGCCGTGGCATGCTTCGACTGCAGCAGGAACCAGGCGGCCGTCCGCAGGCCAGGCCGTGCGGCCGCGAGCCGGTCCCAGAGCCGCGGCGCCCGGTGGACACCGTCGGGGCTGATCCACATCTCGAGGTCCTGCGTGCGGCGGTCGAAGAGGCCGTTGGCCACGATGCCATGAGCGGCAGGTCCGACGCCCGTCGTGAGCGTGGCCTGCACCGGGCAGGTGACGGCCGGAAAGCCGGGCGCGAGCGGCACGCACTGACCGGCCGCGGCCAGTCCCGCGAGCGTCGGCATTCGCTGCAGATCATCGGCTCGCAGGCCGGGAATGGACAGGACGAGCACGTGCGGCGTGCGGCTCATGGCGACAGACCTCGGAGGAGCGGGGCGAGGAAGGCGAACGATTCGCGGGCGGTGTCGAGCCAGCGGTGGGACTGCCGCGGCAGTTCGACGTGCAGGCCCCCGGTGGAGCCGGCGGCGTCGAGCACGGCAAGGAGCGCGGGAAAATCGACGTCGCCCGTGCCGAGCGGCAGATGCTCGTGCCGGCAGGCGAGCATGTCGTCAACGTGCACGTTCACGACCCGCCCCGCCCACGGCCGCAGGTCGGCGGGCCGCTCGCCCATGCATTCGAGATGACCGAGGTCCACCGTCAGCCGCAACCCGGCCGGGTCGCCCGCACGCTCGAGGAGCGTGCCGTAGCGTGCGAGCGTGTCCACGAACATCCCGGGCTCGGGCTCGAAGCCCAGCGGCACACCGCGGGCGGCCGCCCGGTCGAGCACCGGGGCCAGCCCGGTCACGAGCCGCGACCAGAGCGTTTCTTCGTCGGCAGAGTCGCGGGCCACACCCGACCAGAGCGAGACGCAGCCGGCGCCAAGAATTGCCGCCACGTCCACCGCCCGGCACAGGAAGTCGATCCGCCGCCCCCGGGCCGTCCCGTCGGCCGAGACGAGCGTCGGCTCGTGCTTGACCCGCGGATCGAGCAGGTGCCGGGCGCCGGTCTCGACCACGCAGGCCATGCCGGCGGCACCGAGCGCGGCCCGCCAGCGGGCGACACGGGCCGGCAGGTCCGCCGCGAAGGGGTCGAGCGTGTGCCGGTCGAGCGTGATCGCGAGCGACCGACACCCCAGATCGGCCAACACCGGGATCGCCGCGAGCGGGTCGACGTCACCGATCGAATTGGTACTGAAGCCGAGATGCACGGGCTGTTCCCTGACTCAAGTCGTCCTGCGTCACACGCCAGTCGTCTGCCGACATCTTAGAGAGGTGGAGCGTCGGTGCATCCGGAAATCCGGCTTGCATGTGTGAGGGTCTGCCCATGCCCTGAGAGCCGGGCTATGGGAGCAAGCGAAGCCTGGAGATCGCAGCGCAGCGGACATGCAGTGAGCGGATGTCACGATGACATCCGCGAACGTCCGGCGACGGGGCTGGGCAGACCCGACGCCGACGCGGTTTCGACGGTCGGAGACCGCCGCTCCAGGAGGCTGGGCAGGCCCGAGCCGGATTGGGCGCACGGATGCACATCCGGTCTTTCACGTCGGCGGCACGAGCTGGCGGCCGAACCAGAACCAGCCGAGCAGCGCCAGCACCACCAGCGCCCACAGCTCGCCGCGGGCCGCCAGCACGAGCACGGCGTCGAAGGTGATGATCGACATGATCGCGTTGCCTACGGCCTGTCGCACGCGGGCGGGCACGGGCACCACGGTGCCGCCCACGGCCCGGAAGAGGACCGAGGCCGCGAGAATGCCCCACAGCAGGAGCCAGTCGCGGGCCCCGATCCGGCACCCCGCCGCGAGCGGCCCGGCGAGCGTGCGCGTCCAGACGAAGCCGGCGGCGACCACGAGGCCGACGAGCATGAGCAGCGTGCCGCCCACGAGCGCGGCGGGCCGCGGCCGGCCGGCTTCGTCGCGGGCGTAGAGCGTGATGCCCGCGACGTAGACCGCCATGCCGGCAGGGATGAGCCACGCGTGGGCCGCGTGCGGACCGCCCGCCGCGGTCATGCCGAGGAGCCAGTTGAGGCCGCGACAGGCGCCCATCACGGCCGGGCCGAGGGCCGTGCGCTTGGCGTGCTTGTCATAGCCCCAGACGGCGGCCGTGAGGCCGGCGCCGACCAGGGCGGGCCAGGGCGAACGGGCGACGAAGGCCGCGCCGCACGCCGCGGCCGAGCCCAGCGTGAGCAGCGCGGCGCCCGCCGCGGCGGCCGTGCGCGGGGCGATCGCCCCGCCGGGCAGCGGCCGCTCCGGCCGCTCGACCCGATCCAGTGCCAGGTCGTAGACGTCGTTCAAGATCATGCCGGCGGCGTAGAAGGCGACCGAGGCCAGGATCGCCAGCCAGCATGCCGGCGGCGGCCAGGAGAGCGCGGCCGGCCCCAGGGAGCAGACCAGGAAGCCGGCCAGCACGTCGGCGACCGCGGTCGCCAGATTGGGCAGCCGCACGAGCCGCAGCCAGTCGCGCATGTCAGGCGATCTCCACGCCGGCGGCCGCGGCACAACCGAGCAGGTGCGTTCGGGCGGCCCGCGCGGCGTCGTCCGGCCGGTCGCGGTACGGATACAGCTCCACCGTGACCCACAGGTCCGGCGTGCAGGCGGCGATCGCCCGGAACGTGGCCGCGAAGTCGATCGCCCCTTCGCCGGGCACGAGGTGGTGGTGGACCCGCGTGGCCGCGATGTCCTCGAAGTGGTAGTGCCGCGTGTGGGCCTGCATCCGCGGCACCCACTCCGCCGGGTCCTCGCCGACGCAGTAGGCGTGGCCGATGTCGAAGTTCAGGCCGAGCGCCGGGTGATTCACCCGCTCCGCAAACTCGAGATACTGCCCGAACTTCTCGATCAGCAGGCCCGGCTCGGGCTCGACGAGCAGCGTCACGCCCACCTCGGCCGCCACGTCGAGCACGGGCATGATCTCGTCGTAGAAGATCGCGGTGGCCTGCTCCCGGGTCTGGCCGGGCTGAAGTTCGCCGCCCGGCTCGGTGGAGATCGACGGCGCACCGAGTTCGGCGGCCAATCGCAGCGCCCGCTTGGTGTGTTCCCGGCGGATGGCCCGATAGTGCGGATCGGGATCGGTCCAGCCCGGATGCCAATAGGGCTGCCGCGGATCGGCCACGGCGTTCATCATGAACGCGTTGATGTTCGAGATCGCGATCCCGGCCCGATCGAGGGCGGCACGGATCGCCCGCTTCTGCACCGGCAGCAGGCCCGCCGGCCAGGCGTGGGGCACGTCGGCGAGCAGTTCGATGCCCCGATAGCCGAAGCCCGCGATCCGTGAAATCGCCTCCTCGACGGGCACGTCGAGGTAGGCGTTGGAACTGAAGGCGAGGCGGAGGGCCATGGTCGTATCCGGAAGGGGACGGGAGGAGTCTATGCTCCACCCCCGGCCGGGGCTACGGCCAGAACGTGACGTGCCTGCCGAGCCATGCCGGCCGCGTGGGCAGCCGCTCGAGTTCCGTGTAGTACATGGCGGACGGGTTCACCCCCCGCTCCTCCATACTGGCGACGTGCCGGGCCACGCCGCGGCAGCGCAGCAGCGCCGGCAGCACACCGCACCAGATCACGGCCACCGCGGCGGCGCCGATCGCGAGGCGTGTGGCCGCCGCGAGCCTCATGGCTCCACCGCCTTTCGGAACAGCCAGCCGAACGTCAGGCTCGCCATGCCCAGCGTGAGGACGAGGTTGAGCAACTGACCGCCGACGTACAGCACCAGCGGCCGGCCGCTGGCGAGCACGGGCGCCATTTCCCGGAAGTTGGTCTGCAGGCCCATGCAGACGAAGCCCGCACAGAACAGCCAGCCGCGCAGCCGCGCGGTGAACCCGGTGGTGGCGCCGTCCACCCACAGCGCGAACTCGGGCCCGCGCGTGAACAGCCATGAGCAGACGATCGAGGCCGCGAGAAACCCGAGGATGAACTTCGGAAACCGGCGCCAGGCCTCGGCGGCGAGCGACGCCTGCCGGGCACCGGTGCCGCGGTCCACCCAGCCGGCCCAGTAGACGGCCACCGCGAAGGCGATCACGCCGATCATCGAGTTCTGGATCATCTTCACCGTCGCCGCCACCTCGCCCGCCTCCTTGCCGAGCGCCTCACCGGCCGCCACGACGGCGCCGGTGGCGTCGATCGTGCCCCCGAGCCAGGCCCCGCCCACGATCGGATCGAGCCCCATCCAGCGGATCGCGGGAGGCATGGCGACCATCATCAGCACCGTGAAGAACAGCGACAGGCCAATCGCCAGCGACAGTTCCTCCTTCTTCGCCCGGCAGGCGGCGCCGGTGGCGATCGCGGCCGACACGCCGCACACCGACATGTCGGCCGAGACCACCATGCACAGCGACCGCGAGGGGATCTTCAGCAGATGGACCCCGGCCCAGTACGTGGCCACCAGCACGATCGGCGTCACGATCCACGACGTCATCACGCCCGGGAGGCCGAGCTCGAGCAGCCGGCTGAAGAGCACCTCGGCGCCGAAGATCACGAGGCCCGTCTTGATGAGAAACTCGCCGGCCAGCCCCCGGCCGAGCCATCCCGGCACGCCCGCGAGGTTGCCGATCAGCAGCCCGACCGCGAGGGCCCAGAGCGGATATTCCAGGTTGTAGTAATGGATCACCTTCTGGCTCGCGAGCAGGTACGCGCCGCAGGCCAGGGCCGCCACCGTGGCCGCGGCCGGCAGGCCGGGCAGCACCGGCCGGCCGGCGAGTGCCGTTCCGGCGAGCGTCACGGCCACCACCCAGCCCATGCCCATGAGCACGGCCGGGGCGACACTCCGCCCCTTCTTGTCGCGCAGGGCCTCGAGCGGCGCATCGCCCCAGGTCTGCGGCTTGTCGATCGTGGCAGCCAGCGGCGTCGGCCAGCCCTTGGGGAATGCGGCCCGGCTCGCCGGCTCGTTCGCCGGCCGCGCCGTCCAGGTCACGGTCAGGGCCAGGGCCACGATCGCCAGGCCGATCGCCGTCGCCGCGGTGTCTTCGTGAAGGGCTGGACGCACGATTGTTCCTTGCGGTTGAAAGCCGAGGGCAAGGGCCTGCCTGTCCGGCCCAAACCGGCTTGGGGGCGGCAAAAGTCTCCTCGCTGTGGCCGCGGCGGCCACACGCTCGTCGAGCGTTCGCCGACCCCCGCGCCTACCCTACTTGGCCCAGACTCAAGACGCCATGCGTATTCCCAGCGCAAGCGTTCACTAACTCGACGCGCTGCGGTATTTGGCGAGGGCGCGTTGGAACACGAACCGCGAGATCACGAGCGTGGCCAGGGCCGCCGCGACGGCGCCGGCGACGGGCCACCACGCGCCGCCGACGAGCGGGCGGGTGATTACCCGGGCGGGCACGTTGACCACCAGGAGGATCGGGAGCACGAACGTGCACAGCGCACGCAGCGGGCCGCCCCACGGGCCGGCGTAGATCTCGGCCGGATAGCGGGAGAAGTTCGTCAGGTAAAACCAGAAGTCGTAGAGGCTCTGGTTGCGGCCCATGAGGATCGTGGCGGCGGCGAGCATGATGACGAGCCCGTAGAGGATCGCCACGCCGCAGATCACCAGCAGCGGGTAGAGCACCCAGGCGACCGGAGGCGGGGAGTGATCCATCCGCGCCAGCGCCCAGCCGAGCAGCCCCAGGCCGACCAGGCCGTTGGCGAAGGCCGAGAAGTCGACGCGGTGCAGCGAGAGCAGGAACTGGGCGTCGAGCGGTTGCACGAGCACCGCGTCGAGGCCGCCGGTGCGGACCATCTCGGTCAGTTCCTCGGCGCTGGGCATGAACAGCGCCTGCACGATCGAGTTGATGATCAGGCCCGTGGCCACGAAGGCGAAGAACGGCTCCCGCGACCAGCCGGTGCCCGCGCCGATCTCGGTCGTGAACCGAAAGATCAGCAGGTAGAAGGCCAGATTCATCGACATCCAGCCGAGGCTCGTGACGCACTCGAGGATGAAGTTCGCCCGGAACGTCATGTCGCGGACCAGGCAGGCCCGGGCGAAGGTGAGGAAGATCGCGAGATACCGGGCCATGGGCAAGACGCTCCGGGGCGACGCCGGCGGACGACTGGCGGACACGTCGCTGAGCCCGGAGTATACCGGCCCCACGGGCCTTGGCGGACGGGCAGCCGCCACCTACGAATACCCCCGTTGACAGCCGACGAAATATGTCGTAGGATGGGCGTATCTCGCTGCCCAGGAGTCTCTCATGCCCGACGCCTTTTCCCCGACCGATGCCGAACTGGCGATCCTCCGCGTCCTCTGGGACCGGTCCCCCCGCTCGGTCCGCGAGGTGCACGAGGTGATCGCGGCCGACAAGCCGGTCGGCTACACGACCGTGCTCAAGACCATGCAGATCATGTTCGACAAGGGGCTCGTGAAGCGCGACGAGCGGCAGAAGGCGCACCTCTACCGCCCCGCCATGCCTGCGCCGCGCATGCAGAAGCGGCTGGTGGACGATCTCGTCGAGCGGGCCTTCGGCGGCGCGGCCGACCAGCTCGTGATGCACGCCCTCGCCGGCCGCAAGGCCTCGCCCGAGGAGATCGCCCAGCTCCGCCGGCTGCTGTCGGATCTGGAGGCCAATCGATGAATCCTCCCACCGTGCCCCTCCCGGGAACCCTGTCATGATGCCTACGACTTGGCCCGCCTGGCTCGATTCGTTCGCCTCCACCGGCCACCTCCACCGCCTCGGCTGGGTGGTGCTCCACTCGCTTTGGCAGGCGGCCGCCGTGGCGGCCGTGCTTGCCGTGGCGCTGCGTCTCCTGCCCCGCCGAACGGCCTTCGGCCAGGAAGCCCGCTACCTGCTCGCCACGCTCGCGCTCTTCTCGCTGCCGGTGGCCTGCGGGGTCACGTGGACGCTCGTCGAGCCGGCGGCGCTGCCGCCCCGCGCCACCGCTGACCACAGCCCGCAGCCCGGCCCCACGCTCGTGGTCCCCGCGGTGGTCGCCGGCTCGCTCGACCGCGGGCAGATCGCACTGGCCCCCGCCGCCGTACCCGCGGCCCCCGCGGCGGAGCCAACCGCATCACTCTCGACATCCGACGCCATCCGCGTCCTCGCCGCCCAAGCCGCGGCAGCGGCCGAGCCCTGGCTGCCGACCTGCGCCGCCCTGTGGCTCGCGGGCGTGATCGCGGCCGCGGTCAGGCTCGTCGTCGGCTGGACGCTCACCCGCCGGCTCGTGGCCACCGCCGCCCCGCTTCCCGACGCCTCCTGGCAAACCCGGCTCACCCGCTGGACATCCGCCCTCGGCATCGCCGCGCCGATCCGCCTTCTGGCCTCGGCCCGGGTGGACGTGCCGATCGTCGTCGGCTGGCTGCGGCCGGTCGTGATCTGGCCCGTGGCCGCGGTCACCGGCATGCCGCCCGAACAGATCGACGCCATCCTCGCCCACGAACTGGCCCATGTCCGCCGGCACGACGTGCTTGTGAACCTCTTGCAGACGGTGATCGAGGCGGTGTTCTTCCACCATCCTGCCGCCTGGTGGATCTCCGCGCAGGTGCGGGCCGAGCGGGAGCACTGTGCCGACGAGCTGGCGATCCGCGCCCTGGCCGCGGGCCAGGCCGGCTCGCGGATCTCCTATGCCACGGCGCTTTTGTCGCTCGAAGAGCGGCGGCAGGCGATCCTGGCCGCGGCCGCCAACGGCGGCAGCCTGGGCGACCGCATCCGCCGGCTCGCGGGCATCGAGCAATCAAGCGGCCATCCCGCCCGCCTCGCCGCCGCGGTGGTCGTGCTCGTGGCCGTCGCCGCGACGCTCGCCGCGACGCCAGTCGGGGTGAGCCGCCAAGCCGTGGCCGCCGAGGGACGTCGTGAAGCCGCCGATCAGGCCGTGGATGCAGCCGCCCGCCGGGCTCCGGCGCTTGCACCTGCCGACATCGCGCGGCTGAATGCCGAGCATCGGGGCATGGAGCGAAAGGCGGAGTCCGGCGAGGGGATGGTGCTGGACCTGGCCGGGCTGACCTCGCTCGACCCCGACACGGCACGGCAACTGGCCCGCTACCCGGGCAAGGAGTTACGCCTCGGCGGGCTCGAGACGCTGTCAGTGGAGGCCGCCCGGGAACTGGCGGGCTTCGTGGGCGAGGCCCGCACCCGGGGGGCGGTCTACGATCGCGGCGGCAACCCTGCGATCCTCACGCTCAACGGTCTCACGAGCCTGTCCGACGAGGCGGCCGAAAAACTCGGTGGTTTCAGGGGCAACGAGTTGCGGCTCAATGGCCTGACCACGGTCTCGCCTCGCGCCGCCGAGAATCTCCTCCGCCGCAACGAGTTTGCCCTGGAGCTCGAAGGGCTGACGACCCTCGATGCGAACGTCGCGCGGATTCTGGCTCGGCCCCCCGCCGCGGCCGAGTTCGCCGACGATGCCAGGCTGCAGGGAGGCAAAACCTGGCCGCTGTCCAGGTGGGACGGCAAGCTCCCCCGCCTCGCCGTGCTGTCCACAGACGCCGCCAAGGAGCTGCGGTCCTACAAGGGGTTTCTCGCACTCAACGGCCTCACGAGCCTGGATGCCGCGACCGCCGACATGCTCGCGGGCGCCTCCAGCCCTGCCCTCGACCTCGACGGCCTTCGCAGCCTCGACGTCGAGACGGCCGCAGCGCTGGCCAGAATGAAGCCCAGTGTTTTGCGGTTGAATGGCCTGCGAACGCTTCCCTCCGCTGCCGCCCGCGCGCTCGCCGGATTCAAGGGCGACTCGTTGCATCTCAATGGACTCGAGCGCATCGATCTCGACACCGCCCGCAGCTTGGCAACGCTGACCAACAACTCCATGCCGTGGCAAAGTAGCACGAACAACCTTTATCTCAACGGCATTGCCGCACTCGACGCCGAGACGGCCGGCACGCTGGCGAAGTTCAAGGGCCGCACGCTTCATCTTGACGGCCTCGCGTTCGTCGATCCGGAGACCGCCCGAGCCCTGGCGGCTTTTTCCGGAGAACAGTTGTCCTTGCCGGGCCTGAAGACGCTCGATCCCGGTGCCGCCGGGCCCCTGGCCACGTTCAAGGGCCGGTCTTTGGACCTCGCCGGCCTGGCGACGCTCACCCCCGCCGCCGCCGGGCCGCTCGCAAACTTCAAGGGCCGACACCTGAACCTGACCGGCCTCGAAACGCTCGACGCGGGCACCGCCGCGGCGCTCGTGCCGTTCCGCGGCGAACTCATGCTCAACGGCCTGACCGCCCTCGATGCCCCGACCGCCCGGGCGCTCGCCGCAGCAAACGCGAGTTTCCTGCATCTCGAAGGACTCACCACGCTCGCCCCCGACGCCGCGGAGGCATTGGCGGGGTTCCCCCACGGGGCCTGTTTCCGCAGCGTGAAGCACCTGACCGCCGCCGCCGCCCGGCTCCAGGTTCGGGCTCCGCAGAACAAGGGCTTGTTCAACTTCGGGCTCGAGTCGTCCGTGTCCGCGCTCGATCCCGAGGCGGCCCGAATCATGGTGGAATATGCGGCACAAAACCTTGGTTCCCGCCCGCCCGCCGCGACGCTGCGGTACGACGGACTCACCACGCTCTCCCCCGACGTCGCCCGGGAACTCGCCACGTTTTCAGGCGGAGGCCTGAAACTCGACGGCGTGACCGCCATCGACGCCGACACGGCCCGGGCGCTCGCCGGTTTCCACAAGGACGGGTGCGGCGCCCCTGATCGGAAGCAGTGTGCCGAGGCGAACAGCAGTTGCCCGCATTGCACCGCGAGCCTGTCGCTGAACGGGCTGACCACGCTTTCCGAGGAGGCGGCCCGCGAACTCGCCACGTTCGAGGGGCAGCAGATCGGCCTCGGCGGCCTGCCGGCCCTGTCCGCCGGCGCCGCCGCGGCCCTGGCGCGGTTTCAGGGCGAGACGCTGCTCCTTCGCAACGCGCGGAACATGCCCGCCGCGGCGCTGGATGCGATCCGGGCTTTCGAGGGTTCCATGCTGATCATGCCCAGCATCACGAGCCTCGATCTCGATACCGCCACAACGCTCGTCGCCTCCGCAAAGTGGGATGGCCAACTGCCCGGCATCACCGCCCTCGACTCCCCCGACTCCATCGCCATCGCCCAAGCC
>JBIKND010000239.1:0-4419 GCA_044358905.1 Pirellulales bacterium
AAGGCGTTGTTGTTGCCCGAGTTTGGCCAGTTGCCGAGCGTGCCCGTGGAGGAGTTGGCCCGCCACGTGTTGGCCGTGGTCCACGTGCCGGTGCCGCCCGTGCCTGCAGTTCCGCCGTTTGCATCCCAGTAGTAGTCAGCGGCGGATGCGACGGTGCCAGTCAGAAAGACAAGGCCAACGACGATCGCCGTGGCCGTTCGCAGAAACGCATGAAGTCTCTGGGTCATGAGCAGGTTCCTTCGAATTGGAATCGGATGAGATGGAGTGGATCGGATGAGTGGTCGAGAGCAGGGTGGATGCCAGTGGCCCGTTTGGTGAGCCGGACTTCTCACGGGCGGGTCGCGACGAGGAGTAGCACGCCCACCGTCGAGATCACGACTTGAATGAAGAAACTGGATGCAAGGGGCGCAAGCGATCGAACGATGGAGGCGGTCATGGTGAAGAAGTCCCTGGATGCTTTGCTTCCTGCCACGCTCGAAGCGATCGAGCGGCCGTCGGTCATGACGACGGGCGGCAATGTGCCCCGGGAACGTGAGGGCTTTCGTAGCAAAGCGCAAGAAATGCGCTAGAAATGTGTGAGGATCATCCGAGCCGAGGCCAAAAGCCGCAGCGCGGAATCCCGCTCCCCACATCAGTTTCGCCCTGGAAAACAGGGCGTTTAAGTCACCAGGTGACCACGGACCACGGGCGGCCCAGTAGGCACGGCGACAAAAATAATTTCACGATGGGCTTGGCAGCCCTTGACGCTTTGGCGAGCGGTTCCTTTTCAAATCAGTGACGGGTGCGACGCACCCTCGAACGACCTTCCACACCCAACGGACCCTCGCTCTCGACCAAGATGAGGAAAGTCCTACTCACAGGGAACAGCGAATCGCGTGCCGCAGCTTTTTTTCCTCGGTTGCGAACCGCGGTGAGATGCTTTCTGAGGCAAGAAAAAAGGGTTTTGAAGCCTTCTCGAGACTGGTTCAGGCCCGCGTGGCACGACGCGTTTCCCTCACATTCGTTTCACAAGCGTCGTGAAAGATTCACTCGGCGTGGGAATTGGCAGACTCGTGGAAGGTGCCTTTCGTCCAGCCCGCCATCGGCTAGGCTGCGCAGCGAACGCCATGCACCCGGGTCACCGACACCGCCGTTTCCGGCTTGCTGCCGCATCTTCGGCGGTGCTGCTGGCCGGCATGGTCGTGGCGATGCCGCCCGCGTTCGCTGATCAACCGCCGCAAGACGTCGCGGCGGCCGCGCGGATCGTGCGGGTGTTCGCAATCCCCGACATCGCGCTCGCGGGCGGCGTGCGCCTCGGGGGCTTGAGCGACCTGGCGCTGGCCCGTGAACAACCGGTCGGCACACGCAGCTTCTGGACGCTCACCGACCGCGGGCCCAATGGCACGACCAAGCTCGGCGACCGCGCGATCCGCACGATCACGGCTCCCGCGTTTGCGCCCACGCTCGTGCGACTCGAAATCCCCGCCGACGCGGATGTGCGCGACGCCGATGCCGAGGTGGTCCGCACGCTGGCGCTCGCCTCGAAGGAGGGAACGCCGCTGTCCGGACGGCCATTGCCTGGCCTCGAAGACGACCCGATCGTGGATCCGCAATCGCACGCTCCGGTGGCGGCCGACCGCAACGGCGTCGACTCCGAGGGCCTCGTTGAGATGGCCGACGGCACGTTCTGGATCGCCGAGGAATACGGACCGTCGCTGCTGCACGTGGCAGCCTCGGGCCGGGTGATCACGAGGGTCTTTCCGGCCGGTGCCGCCCCGCCGGATGCGGGCGCGACGGCCTGCGACACGCTGCCGGCCGCTTATGCCCGGCGGCGGGAGAACCGCGGCTTCGAGGCGCTGGCGGCGGCGCGAGATGGCACGCGGCTCTTTGCCCTGCTGCAGAGCCCGCTGGACAACCCGCGGCCCAAGGCGGCGCGGAAGACCGGCAACGTGCGGCTGCTCGTGTTCGACCCCGAAGCCTGCCGGCCGGTCACCGAGCACGTCTACCGACTCGGCGCCCCCGACGATCCCGCGTTTCTCACGCGCGGCGCTCCGCCCGACGACGGCAAGTTGTGCGCGATGGCGCCGTTGGGCGACGACACGCTGCTCGTGCTCGAGCAGGCCGACGGCGGCCTGGCGAGGCTTTACACGGCGACGCTCGCAGGGGCCACCGACACGCTCGCGTGGCGTCCGCCTGCCTCCGAGGAAGGGCGAACTCTCGAGCAGGTGCGCGACCTCGCGGCTGCCGGGATCGTGCCGGTTCGGAAGCGGCTCGTCGCCGACTGCGCCGGGATGCTGCCCGAGATCGAGGCGGCCGTATATGGCGGGCCGTCGCCGTCGGGCAAGCCGCGGCAGCTCAAACTCGAGGGGCTCGCGATCCTCGACGCCCGGACGATCGTGATCGTGAACGACAACGACTTCGCCGTGCACGTCCGCGAGGGCGGGGCCGTGCCGCGATCGTGCCTGTTCGTGATCGAACTCGCGACCCCGCTGCCCGGCGGGCTGGCGGTTCCGCGGGCGGCGGCGCAGAATGCGATCGAGTGATCCGAAGCACCAAAGCGACCGAGAGGCCCGTCATGCAGACATCCATCGCCCGTCGCCGGTTCCTCTCCACGGCCGCGGCTGGTTGGGCGTCGGCCGCGGGGCTCGCCGCCGCTCGCGACCTCGGCCGAGCACGGACGGTCTCGATCTTCCACACCACCGACCTCCACGGGCGGATCATGCCCACGAGCACCTACGAGGGGCTCGACGACGTCGGGGGGCTCGCCCGGTGCGCCACCTGCATCCGCCAGTGGCGGAAGGAGTCGCCGCACTCGCTGACGGTGGACGTGGGCGATCTCGTGCAGGGCACACCCGAGAGCCTGCGGAACGGCGGCCGGCTGATGGTGGACCTCCTCGGCCGTCTCGGCTACGACGCCTGGACGCTCGGCAACCACGACTTCGACTGGGGGCCCGAAAAGACGGAGGCCATGCTCGCCGCCTCACGGCCGACGGTGCTCACGGCGAACCTGGAGAAGGGGGGGGGCGCGGCGGGGAAACTCGACGGCGCGTGGAAGAACGTGAAGCCCTGGACGGTTCGCGAGGTGGGCGGTTTCCGCATCGGTCTCATCGGCCTGATCACGCCTGGGCTCCCGTTCTGGCTGCCGCCCGACACGCTCGGCGGCGTGGCGCCGCTCGATCCGTTGGAGGTGCTCGGCCGGGCCGTGGCCGAGGTTCGCGCGGAGAAGCCCGACGCGATCGTCGTCATGGGCCACATGGGATGGCGGTTCAACGACGACTACGCCAATCCCGTGCGGTCGCTGCTCAAGGATGCGAAGGATGTGGACGTCTACCTGGCGGGGCATTCGCACCAGAACCAGCCGGCCTGGATGCTGCACGGCGTGCTCTGCTCCCAGGCGAGCTACTACGGCATCCACTGCGGCCGCGTGGACCTGACCTTCGACCTCGACTCGCGAAAGCTCGTGGACAGGAAGGTGTTCACGGTGCTGATGGACGACCGCTTCGCCCCGGATCCGCTGGTGCTGGAACTCGCCCGCGGCGACCTCGAGGCGTCGCGGGCCGACCTCGCCCGCGAGGTGGTGACGGTGACCCGAGAGATCGACGGCCAGGGCCGCGGCAGCGGGGTCGTGAAGCTCCTCTGCGAGCTGTTCGCGTCGGCCCTGAAGAAGCAGGGCACGACGGTGGACGGCGTGTTTCACGGGTCGTTCGACACCGGCAGCCTCAAGCCCGGAAAGCTCACCGTGGCCGACTGCTGGCGGATCATCCCCTATGAAAACATGCTCGTGACGGCCGAGGTCACGCCCGCCGATCTGCTCGTGATCCTGGCGGATGACGCGAAGGTCAAGGACTCCGACCGCACGCTCTGGCCGCTGGAGGTGCAACGCGACGCCGACGGTAGCCCCCGCGGGATCATGCGCGACGGGCGCGAACTGCCGGCCGACCGGCGGCTCACCATCGCCTTCAACAGTTACGACGCCCAATCGGGCGGCCGGCGAATGATGCGGATGCGGGACATCCTCGCGGCCCCGGCGGCCCGGCGGACGACGTCGGCCATCGACACCCGGTCGGCGCTGATCGACGGCCTGCTCGATCGCGGCACGGTGGGGTAAGCGACCGGGCCGGACAGGCCGCTCATGTGGCTCCTTCGGGCTCCAGGATCGTGCCGTCCACCCACACGCGCACGCCTTCGCGGCGGGCATATTCCGCCGTCTGCGGCGGAATGGATTCGCAGGCGACGAGAGGGGTGGCGGGCAGCCCCGCTTTGACGAGGCTTCCGGCCCGTCGGGCGGCCCGCATGACGTCGTCTTCGTCGGCCTTGTAGGAGATCTCCCCCACGAGGTAGGTCTGCCGGCCGTCGATCGTGCCCGTGGCGACCACGTCGGCCCGCAGGAAGTCGTCCACGGCCACGGCCGCGAGCCTCGGCTCGATGACGTCCAGCAGG
>JBIKND010000076.1:0-15765 GCA_044358905.1 Pirellulales bacterium
CGCCGCCGCACCCCAGATCGAGAACGGTCGCGCCGTGCCACGTGTCGACCACCTCGTCGAACAGGGAAAGACGTGCCGGCACGAGGTTCTGCAACAGCCGCAGGAACCGCTGCGACCCGTCCCACCAGTTGGCTGCGTAGGTGCGGTAGATGGAGAGGTCGTTACGCATCGGGTGTGACTGGATCACTTCTCGGCGGCCGGCACGTCGCTCAGGGCCCCGCCTGACGCATCACGACCGCCGCATTGTGCCCGCCAAAGGCCGAGGACTGCGAGACCGCCCACGCCAGCCGGGCGTCGGTCGCACGCCGCGCGAAGTTCAGCGGCCGCACCGGATCATCCAGGTTCACGCAGCCGTGCACCTTCTGATCTCGCAGCGACAAGGCGGTGATCGCGGCTTCGATCGCCCCGCTCGCGCCGATGCAGTGGCCGGTGAGCGACTTCGTAGCGTTGACGAGCGGCCGCGATCCGAAGATCTCTTCGATGACGGCCGATTCCAGATCGTCGTTGACGATCGTGCCTGTTCCGTGGGCGTTGACGTAATCGATGTCGTGCGGCCCGATTCCGGCGTCGGCGAGCGAAGCACCGATGGCCCGCGACAGCTGCCGGCCCGTCGGCTCCATGATCATCATGCTGTAGGCGTCGAACGACTCGCCATACCCGACGATCTCGGCGTACATCGGAGCACCGCGGCGAAGGGCGTGCTCCCACTCCTCGCAGACGAGCACCGCCGCCCCCCCTTCCGCCAGGAGGAATCCCGTGCGACTGCGGTCGAACGGGCGATTGGCAGTCTCCGGACGATCGACGACCGAGGCCAGCGTGCGCGCGGCGTCGAACGACCTGAATGCCCCGCCGAACGGGTCGCCGACGAACTCCGCCCCACCGCAGAGGAGCATGTCGGCCTCGCCGCCACGGATCGACCGCAGGGCGTGGCCGAGCGCCGCGGTCCCGGCGGCGCAGGCCACCGCGCACGTGGCGTTCGGCCCCCGCAGGGAATAGCGGATGCCGAGCGTGGCCGACACCGCGTTGGGCATGATCATCGACGCGGTAAACGGGTTGAAGCGTTTCGGAAGGGATGCGAGGAGCGTGTCGAGGGCGTCCGTCGCGGGACCCGAGACGAAGGAGTCGCCACGACGCTCGAGCGGCTGCAGCGGCGTGAGGACGTGGCTGTTTTGGGACGTGATCACCGTGGTGATTCCACCCACGGCGGTGCCCATGAAGGCACCGGCCCGATCGGAATCGATGCCCGCCAGCCGCCAGATGCCGCGCTTCGCATCCACCAGCGACGCCTCCAGCCCGGCGTCGGTCAGGGCCTGGCTCGCCGCGACGATCGCGAGCATGGCCACCGTGTCGAGCCGCATCGCGTCGAGCGGCGCGATGCCCGCCGCCTCGAAGTCGACTGGAGGCAGCGGCGCCCAGACGGTCGACTGCAACCCGCTCCAGCGCAGCCACGGCTCCGGAATCGGCGCGACCGCCGCCCGGCCGGCGAGACAGGCGTCCCAACACTCGGCTGTCGAGGTGCCCGTGGGTGACACCATGCCGATGCCGGTGACAGCCACCCGCCGCCGGCTCATGACAACGCCTGCTCACCGATCCGCAGGCTGATGTGCTCTACGACCTCCTCGACGGTCGACAGTTTCGCGGCGTCCTCGTCGGATATCTTGCCGTTGAACTCGCGTTCGAGCGCCATCACCAACATCACCGCGTCGACCGAGTCGGCACCGAGATCCTCCCGCAGCCGGCCGGTGGCCGGCCCGGTGCCGGCCTCGAGCCCGAGCACGTCGCGGATCACCGCTTCAACACGTGCGGCTACGCCATCCGATGAACGTGATACCGGGTCTGACACCATTGGCCCCAGGAAGAGTTCGCTCGCATCTGAACGCGCGGCGGCCGACGCAGTCTACACGTCATGGCAGCTCCAGTCGAACCGCCGCCGGCCGTCGTTTCAGACCACGCGCGCGACCATCGCCGTGGCCGTGAGGCCCGGTCCGAATGCGAGGCTGACCACGCGCGTGCCTGGCTTGACGTCCGTGTCGCGCAGGACGCGATCCCAGATGTGCGGCACCGTCGCGGAACTCTTGTTGCCTCCCTCGCGAAGCGCGTCCTTGCTGAGCGCGATCTGCTCCTTCGAGAGCTGCAGGCAGCTGCCGACCAGATCGACGATCGCCGGGCCGCCGGGGTGGATCACCCAGACGATGTCGCCTTTGTCGGCCTGCAGGTCGAGGCCGGCGTCCCGCAAGAGGGTGCCGATGAACTCCTCCGTATGCGCGGCGATCAGCCGCGGCACTTCGACCGAGAGCGTCATCTCGAATCGGTTGGCGATCGGCCGCCACGTCATGGCATCCAGAGAATGCGGAATCGTCGTATCCGCGTAGCGGATCACCTCGAGGCCGCGTCCTGACCGCGACCGGAACGCGTCGCTCGTGTGCGCCGAGTAGCGGATGAAGCCGTCGGCAAACAGGCTGTCGCAGATGATGTGCTCGGGGTCGAGGCATTCGGGGGCCACGTGGATCGAGCAGATCTCGGTGTGTGCGATGTCGACCCGACCCCCGCCGCGCGCCAGCCCGCCCTGCGCCGCCGCCAGGGAGCCGGCGGCCATCCGCACCGCGGGAAACGCGCCGTAGCAGCCCTGGTGGTAGCAATGGCTGACGGTCGTGCGGCCCCAGTTCCGCGCGGAGACCAGTTCCTGCACCGGACTGGGCAGCCGGTAACCGGTGGTCGTAACGTGGATCACCTCATCCGGGGCGTCGTCCGGGTCCGGGTACATCTTCTCGAGCGCCGTCCGAGCGTGCTCCCGAAAAATCGCCAGGCGGTCGTCGATGTCGGCTCCGCCGGCCTTCGCGACAAACGTGCTCGTGAACGGGATGGTGGCGAAATCGAGATCGGCGGGGTCCTTGGTCGCCTCCGCGTCCGGCAGAACGGATATCCGCCGGGACTCGATGTGCTTCGGGGAAACGCAGTACTTCTCCCATGCCGCACGAATCGTCCCGGACGAATCGTGCGCCGGGTTTTGTCCGCTGCTCACGCCATTCGACGCGGCCATGAACTCGCAGAACCGAATCGATATCTCACGGAGTTTTTCCTGCTTCACGAGCTCGGTCAGATAGACCGGCCGAAAATCGGACAACACGACACCCATACGTTCTGCGCTCACGACGTCCTTCGTATCGAGGCTTCATCGATCTGCCGTCGCCTCGCTGGCCACCGCAGGGCTGTCATCCGTACCGCGCCGGGTGGAGGTTACGCCATGCGCACGTTCGATGCAAAACCGCACGCAGCCGGCAGGATCCTGGGCGCCGGCGTATCGGAAACCGCTGATACCTGCACTCACCAACCCCGAACCCCTGCGGCCAGTCGCAGGGGGAGCAACTTCGGCGTCACCGCATCAGCCCGCGGAACGGCTCGTATATCCTCAAGGAGAGCAGGATCTCGTTCCGTGGGAATCCGGCGGAAAAGCTCTCACGCGTGATGGTCCACCCGGTCCCGAAAAAGCGGTAACTCGCATCGAAGGCGACTCGTTCGCTCACGTTCCAGATGCCACCCACACCAATCTGCCATGCGTACGCCGTTTCGTAACGCGTCGTGGCTGGAAGAGGTTTTGTCACATCGATCTGCTGGAACGAGGTCTCAAAGGCGGTGGCGCCGATGCCACCACCGCCATAGAGATCGAAGCGATCGTTGAGACGAAAGTCTCGCCATACGTTTGCCAGCATGGACCAACCGCCAAGGTTCTTCGCCTGCACAATGCCGACGGGGTCTGGGTCACGCGGCGAGAAGTTCTCGTTGAATCCGAGGTACGTCGCTTCGATCAGGCCCCGGTATCGGCCCTCGGCCTCCAGTCGGATCCGGCCATTGGATCGCTCGAGCGCCAAGCCCGCAGCAATCCCCCCCGTGAGACATGAGGCTGGCGTGTTGTCTGCGGAAACGACCAGGAACGAGCCGCCGACGATGCTCGTCAGGTAAAACCGCCGATCTGCGGGAGCGGCCATCTCCCTGGCAACGCTGGTCGTGGGCGAGAGGAGCGCGAGTGACGGCTGCTCGTCAGCCGCGACGATGGCGTCGTATTCAATGGGCGCCGCCCCTCCATCACGGCCTCTGGTCGGCCGAGGACGCCGTCCGCGAGCGACCGCACGCCTCGCCGCTGGCGGCGCAGGAGGCACTCACCGACGCGTTGGCCACCCTGGCCAACATTCAGCGCGGCCAGCACGTCCTCGACGTGGGCTGCGGCATGGGTGGTTCATCGATCCGGCTTGCCAAGCAGCGACACTGCGAGGTGACCGGCATCACGCTCAGCGGCGTGCAGCGGCGTTGGGCCTCGATGGGCGCGTGGCGGAACGGCGTGACGAACGCGGTTCGTTTTCGTCAAGCGGATGCCGAACGCGTGACCTTCGAGGCTGCCAGCTTCGACGTCGTGTGGAGCATCGAGTGCACCGAACATCTGTTCGACAAGGCGGCGTTCTTCCGCCGGGCGGCCGGCTGGCTCCGACCCGGCGGCCGGATCGCCATCTGTGCATGGCTGGCGGCCGAGGACGCCGATCGCCCGGGGCAACGCGAGCAGGTGGAGGCGGTGTGCGACTCTTTCCTCTGCCCCTCGCTCGGCAGCTTCTCGGACTACACCGGCTGGATGACCGCGGCGGGGCTCCGGGTGGAGCACACGGAGGACTGGACCGCCCGTGTCGCCCGGACGTGGGAGCTCTGCGACGAGCGCGTGCGTCGGTTCGGGCTGCCCTGGCTGGCGCGATTGATCGACATCCGGCAGGCAACGTTTCTCGACAACTTCAAGACGCTTCTCGATGCCTACCGCTCCGGGGCCATGCAATATGGATGCATCGTTGCCCGGCGACCGGAAACGACGGCGTAACGCAGGGTCGCGCCGTCCCCGCGTGCTTCCAGCCAGGAACGCTGCAGCGATGAGCAGGGTGTTCGGACTTTTCTTCGGGGTGGCGACGCATGTCCTCTTCGCCTTCACCGTCTGGCACCTGTTCTGGTTCTTGAAAGGACCGCTGCCGGAGGACGTGCGGATGTCGCCCGTCGGGCTCGGCGCGGCACTCGGCATCGATGCGCTGCTGGCGCTATCGTTCGCGGTGCCACACAGCGCGTTCCTCATGCCTGCAGTGAGGCGCAGGCTCGTGTCGGCCGGCCTCTCCGCACCGTTCTACGGCTGCTTCTACTGCGTGGTCTCCTGTGCCACGCTGCTGCTGACGATCTTCTGTTGGCAGCCCACGTCGGTGGTGGCCTGGCGTTGGATTGCTCCCCTCGACCGCGTCGTGACCGCGGCCTTCGCCGCGTCGTGGGCCGGGCTGTTCTACAGCCTGTATCTCACGGGCCTGGGCTGGCAGACGGGCTGGACTCCCTGGTGGCATTGGGCACGCCGTCTCCCGCAGCCGAAGCGGCTGTTCGTCGAACGCGGGGCCTACCGCTTCCTGCGGCATCCCGTCTACCTGAGTTTCCTGGGCCTGATCTGGTTCACACCCCTGGTCACGCTCGACCGCGTTGTGCTGATCGCGGTGTGGTCGACGTACATCTTCGTCGGCAGCGCGATCAAGGATGGCCGTCTGGTGCACTTCATGGGCGACACCTATCGCGACTACCAGGCACGCGTGCCGGGGTATCCGGGAGTGGGATTCGGGCCACTTGGCCGGGTGCCGCTGCGTATACTTTCGCCTGTGGAAGGGTCCGAGGTCGCTCGGCGCTGACACGGTCCACCGCGGAGCACGGTTCCTTGGCCCTCTGGTCGCTGCCCCAGTCTCGCCGCCCCGAACTGATGGACGACCCCGCGCTCGGCGAGGCCGATCACTTCCAGGCATTGCGGGCCCTGGCCCGAATCAACACGCTGTCCTGCACCGCGGCGCAGATCGCCGCAGCCGTGCCGCGGGTCGTGCAGCAACGGCTCCGCCACGGCACCGGTCGGCCACTGGTCGTCGTCGATGTCGGCTGCGGCGGGGGGGACGTCACCGCTGGAATTGCCGGCCGGTTGGCCCAGGACCCGCGACTGGGCCCGACCCGCGTGGTGGGCATCGACATCAGCCCGCGGGCGGTGGGCTACGCGCAGGCGCGAACCACGCCGCTTTCGGGCGACGTCTCCTTCTCCGTGCATGACGCCATCGCGGCAGGTTGCCCGCCCTGCGACGTGGCGGTCAGTTCGCTGTTCTTGCACCATCTTGACGACGCCACGGCCTCGGCACTGCTGCACAGCATGGCGGCCGCCTGCGCGGAGGGAATCGTGGTCTCCGATCTCGTGCGCAGCCCTGTCGGCCTGGCACTGGCCATCGTCGGCACACGGTTGCTGAGTGGCTCACGCGTGGCCCGCATGGACGGCCCGTCGTCGGTGCGGGCTGCCCGCACGCCTGCGGAGTATCGTCGGCTCCTCGATGCAGCGGGACTGGGCGGTGCCACGATCAGCCGCATCTGGCCGGAACGGGTTCTCGTCACGTGGCGGAACCCACGGGCCGCGCGTCGGCAAGCCCCCGTGGAGGCACCGCATGCCCGCCCCAGGTGAGCCGCTGCCGACCACGCTGCCGGCCACGCTTTCGCTCGGGCAGGCGGCCGCCACACCCTGGCAGGTGGTAATCGGGGGCGCAGGCCCGGCGGGCGCGGCGGCGGCCCTGCGGTTCGCCCGTGGCGGACTGCGTGTGCTCCTCGTCGATCGCGGTTCGATGCCCCGCTGGAAGGTGTGTGGCTGCTGCCTGTCCATGACGGCGCTGGACGAACTACGCCGGCTGGGCTCCGTCGCGGACGACGGCCAGTTGCTCCCGGAACAGGCCGTGCCCCTCGAACAAGTCCGCCTCTCCGCGGCCGGACATTCGGCGACGATCCCGCTGCCCGGCGGCGCCGTCGTGTCCCGCGAAGCACTCGACCATACGCTCGTCATGTCAGCCATCCGCGCCGGATGCCACTGGCTGCCTGACACGCAGATCGTGACGGCGAGCGATGAGCGAGGGGCGCACGGCGCCGGAGGTGCCTCCATCCTGGTCCGACATCCCGCCGGTGCCGCCGGCACGCAGGCCACGCTGCGGGCGGACCTGTTCGTGATCGCCACGGGCCTCGGGGGCCACGTACGGACCGAGGCTGCCGGCGGCAGCAACGGGCATCGCCTTCGCGCCCCTGCGGAACGGCGTTCCATCGACCGTGGGAGCCGGATCGGCCTTGGTGCCACGCTGCCCGCCGGCGCCATCGACTTGCAACCGGGCGTGCTGGAGATGGCAGTCTCCCGCGAGGGATACTGTGGCATGATCCGCCTCGAAGACGGCCGCATCGATGTGGCAGCCGCGGTCGATCCCCGTGCGCTTCAGGGCGCCACGGATCCGGCGCAGGTGCTGCTGCAACTCCTGCGAACGACGCTCGCCGACGGCGCCGCGGCGGTCGCCGCCGGCCCACTGCTCGCCGCCGCGGCCTTCCAGGCCACACCGCGACTGACCCACGCCGCGTCAGTGGCCACCAGTCCCACCGGCCGCATCCTCCGCGCGGGCGATGCCGCGGCCTACGTCGAACCGTTCACGGGCGAGGGAATCGGCTGGGCGCTGTCCAGCGGTCGCATCCTCGCCGAAGCCCTGATGCCCGCCCTGTTGACCGGAAACTCCACGGCCGCCGCCCACGCCGCGGCGGTGGCCGACTATCGGCATGCCCACCTGCGCCACTTCCGGCCCCTGCATGCCCGCTGCCGGCTGATGGCACTGGCCATGCGGCGGCCAGCCCTTGTCGCCACCGCGATCCGCGCCACCCGTCTCGCTCCCTGGCTCGCGGCACGAATCGTTCCCCGGCTCATCGGCGGTGGGCCCGCGGCAGCACAGCCCGCACGAGCCTGACGATCATCGCCGGCGCGGTAGGTCGTGGCCCGGTCAACGGCCGACGGCGCTGCAACGCGAGCCCGCCGTTGCCGCCACGCCTGCGGCCCACTCAATGGACCAAGATGTTGCGGAACTGCCACGGATCGGTCGGATCGATGTCCTCCGGGAACAGCCCCGGCCGGCCGTCGAGCGGCGTCCAGTCGGTGTAGTGCCCCGTCACCGGACCGAGGTAGGGACTCTGCACCTCGAGGCAGCGGCGGTAGTCCATCTCGTCGGCCTCGACGATGCCGGCGGCCGGGTTCTCCAGCGCCCACACCATGCCCGCCAGCACGGCCGACGTGACCTGCAGTCCGGTGGCGTTTTGGTAGGGGGCGAGGTCGCGGGTCTCGTCGATCGAGAGCTGGGAGCCGTACCAGTAGGCGTTCTTTTCGTGTCCGTAGAGCAGGACACCCAGTTCGTCGATGCCGTCGACGATCTCCTCCTCGCCGAGAATGTGGATCTGCTCCTGCCGGGCGCCGCCGCGGCCGAACAGTTCGTGCAGCGAGAGGACGGCGTCGTCGGCCGGATGGTAGGCGTAGTGGCAGGTGGGACGATAGACGACCCGGTCGCCGTCGCGGAGCGTGAAGTAATCGGCGATCGAGATCGACTCGTTGTGGGTGACGAGAAAGCCGTACTGAGGCCCCGGCGTCGGACACCACGAGCGGACCCGGGTGTTCGCCCCGGGCTGGAGGAGATAGGCCCCCGCCTTCGATCCGATCGTCTGCAGCCGGCCGTTGTCCGGGAGCCATCGCTCGTGCGTGCCCCAGCCGAGTTCGGCGGGCTGCATGCCCTCCGACAGGAACCCCTCCACGGACCAGGTGTTGACGAACGCGTTCATGGGCTTGGGGTGCTTCGCCCGCTGCGTGTCGCGCTCGGCGATGTGGATGCCCTTCACACCCAGGTCGCGCATCAGCGTCGCCCAGCCGACCTGGTCGTCGGCCGCCGGCTCCGCCCTGCCGCGGCCGGTGTCACGGGCGAGATTCACGAGGGCCTGCTTCGCGAACCACGAGACCATGCCCGGATTCGCCCCGCAGCAGGAGACGGCGGTCGCGCCGCCGGGATGGCGGGCCTTCTCTTCGCGGACGGTGTGCCGCAGCGCGTTGTTCGTGCGGGCTTCGGGGCCGACGCTGCGATCAAAATAGAACCCCGGCCAGGGTTCGACGACCGTGTCGATGTACAGCACGCCAAGTTCGCGGCACAGCCGCATGATGTCGAGCGACGACGTGTCCACCGACAGGTTCACGCAAAACCCGCGGCCGCCGCCGGCGGTGAGCAGCGGTTCGAGCAGGTGTCGATAGCGGTCGCGGGTGACCGCCTGATGGATGAACCGGATGCCGTGCCGCTCGAGGATGGCGCGATCCCGGTCATCGGGGTCGATGACCACGAACCGCGAGCGGTCGAACGTGAAGTGCCGCTCGATGAGCGGCAGCGTGCCACGGCCGATCGAGCCAAAGCCGATCATCACGATCGGTCCGTCGATATCTCCGTACGTCGGGAACTGCGACATGGTCTACTCCAGGAAAGGGTCAGCGGCCGCGTGCAAGCCGCCGAAACACGAGTCGGATGGCGTCGGGGAAGCCGGGGGCCGCATTTATACTTGGCCGCCACCGATACCCCAATCGCCGCACGATGCGCGGCCACCGCTGGCCTCCCGCACGAGGCTCACGGCGGCGGCGGTTGTCGTCTCCGGAGCCCATGGCTAGACTTCATCCGTCAGGAGAGAGCCGCAAGGCCGCCGAAGGCAGAACGCTCAGGCAAAAGGACTGACGACGACACTGTTGGAGAGCGACGCGGGCCGTATGGTTCGCGTCCACCGAAGGGGCAAACCGCGGGCGCCGTCCGCGGCGAATCTCTCAGGTTCCAGGACAACAGGGTTCCCGGCGCCGGCATAGCCGTCGCCACGATCTCGGAGCCCTGCCATGTCCGACCCGTTCACGGCCCGTTCGGCCGCCCTTGATGCCGCCTCAGGCCACCCCGCGTCACCGCCGCTCGCCGCCCTCGAGCAACCCGCCGAGTTCGAAGGCCGCCACATCGGCCTCTCGGCCGCCGACGAGCGGCACATGCTCGACGCGGTGGGCGCGACCACCCGCGCGGCGCTGATCGCCGAGATCGTGCCCGCCACGATCGCCCGCCATGACCGCATGGACCTGCCGGCGGCGGTCACCGAGGCGACCGCCCTCGCCGAACTGAAGGCCGTCGCGGCGGGCAATCGGATCCTCAAGAGCTTCATCGGCCAGGGCTACCACGGCACACACACGCCGGGCGTGATCCTGCGGAACATCCTGGAGAACCCGGCCTGGTACACCGCCTATACGCCGTACCAGGCGGAGATCAGCCAGGGCCGCATGGAGGCGCTCGTCAACTTTCAGACGATGGTCTGCGACCTGACCGGGATGCCGATCGCGAACGCGTCGATGCTCGATGAGGCGACCGCGGCCGCCGAGGCGATGACCCTCGCCCGCCGGACGGCGGGCTCCAAGAGCCCGGTGTTCCTCGCCGACCGCCGCTGCCATCCGCAGACGCTCGAGGTGCTCGCCACCAGGGCGGCGCCGCTGGGAATCGAGGTCGTGGTGGGCGACGTCGGCAGTTTGATCGACAGCCGCGAGTGCTTCGGTGCGCTCGTGCAATACCCGGCCACCGACGGCGCCGTGGACGACTGGCGCGGCCTCGCCGAGCGGGTGCACGGGCGGCAGGCACTGTTGTGCGTCGCAGCCGACCCGCTCGCGCTCGTGCTGCTCGTGCCGCCGGGCGAGTGGGGGGCCGACGTCGTCGTCGGCAGCACGCAGCGGTTCGGCATGCCGATGGGCTGCGGCGGCCCGCACGCCGCCTACCTGGCCTGCCGCGACGAAATCAAGCGGTCGCTGCCCGGCCGGCTCGTGGGCGTGAGCATCGACGGCCACGGTGCCCCAGCCTACCGGCTGGCGCTCCAGACCCGCGAGCAGCACATCCGCCGCGAAAAGGCGACCTCCAACATCTGCACCGCGCAGGTGCTGCCGGCCGTCGTGGCGAGCATGTACGCGGTCTACCACGGCCCCGCGGGACTGACGCGGATCGCCGCACGGGTCGCGGCCTACACGGCGATCCTCGCCGAGGGCCTGAAGCGGCTGGGCGTGCGGGTCCGCAACACCCACGCCTTCGACACCCTGAGCCTTGACACGGGCGATCGCACCGCCGCCATCGCCGCCCGGGCCGGTGAACGCGGCATGAACCTGCGCACGGTCGATGCGCACACGCTCGCGATCAGCCTCGACGAGACCACGACCCGCGACGATCTCGTGCGTCTCTGGGAGGTGTTCGCGGCAGCCGGGCAGGCCGTGCCCGACGTGGCCGCCTTCGAACGCGGCGTCGAGCCGGCGATCCCGCCGGCCCTGCGCCGCACGAGCGACTTCCTCCTCCATCCCGTCTTCAACGCGCACCATTCCGAAACCGCGATGCTGCGCTACATCCGCTCACTCTCCGACAAGGACCTCGCCCTCGACCGGAGCATGATCCCGCTCGGCAGCTGCACGATGAAGCTCAACGCCACGAGCGAGATGATCCCGATCACGTGGCCCGAGTTCGCGAACGTGCATCCGTTCGCGCCGGCCGACCAGCGGGCCGGCTACGCCGTGCTCGAGCGGCAGCTGCGTGCATGGCTCACGGCCGCCACGGGCTACGCAGGCATCAGCCTGCAGCCCAACGCCGGCAGCCAAGGGGAATACGCGGGGCTGCTGGCGATCCAGGCCTGGCAGAAGGCCCGCGGCCAGGGCCATCGCGACGTGTGCCTGATCCCGTCGAGCGCGCACGGCACGAATCCCGCCAGCGCGCAGATGGTGGGCATGCAGGTGGTGGTGACGGGCTGCGACGACTCGGGCAACGTCGATCTCGCCGAACTCGAGGCCAGATGCCGCGAGCATGCCGACCGGCTGGCCGCGGTGATGATCACCTACCCGAGCACGCACGGCGTGTTCGAGGCGTCGATCAAGCAGCTCTGCGAGATCGTCCACCGACACGGCGGCCGGGTGTACGTGGACGGAGCCAACATGAACGCGTTGGTGGGCCTGGCCGCGCCCGGGGCGTTCGGCGGCGACGTCAGCCACTTGAACCTCCACAAGACCTTCTGCATCCCGCACGGCGGCGGCGGGCCTGGCGTCGGGCCGGTGTGCGTGGTGGAAGACCTCGTGCCCTTCCTCCCCGGCCACGCCACGGGCGGCCTGCCGACGGGTGCCGTCGGCGCCGTCTCGGCCGCTCCGCTCGGCAACGCCGCGGTGCTGCCGATCAGCTGGATGTATTGCCGCATGATGGGGGCCGAGGGGCTCAAGCACGCGACCGAAGCCGCGATCCTGGCGGCCAACTACGTGAGCGTGCGGCTCCGCGACCACTTCCCCACGCTCTACTGCGGCACCAACGGCCGCGTGGCCCACGAGTGCATCCTCGACCTACGGCCGCTCAAGGAGACCAGTGGCGTGACGGCCGAGGACGTCGCCAAGCGGCTCATCGACTACGGCTTCCACGCGCCGACCTTGAGCTTCCCGGTGCCGGGCACGCTGATGGTCGAGCCGACGGAGAGCGAGCCGCTCGCCGAGCTCGACCGGTTCGTCGAGGCGCTGATCGCGATTCGCGGCGAGATCGCGCGGATCGAGGCCGGCGAGTGGTCGCAGGACGACAACCCGCTGAAAAACGCCCCGCACACCGCGGCGGCGACCGCGGCGACCGAATGGTCGCATCCTTACTCCCGCGAGACGGCCGTCTTCCCGGTCGCAGCGCTGCGGCGGGCGAAGTATTGGCCGCCCGTGGGCCGGGTGGACAACGTCCACGGCGACCGCAACCTGTTCTGCAGCTGCGTGCCCGTGTCGGCCTGGGCCGAGGCCGCATCCCGCTGACGACCGATCCTCCTGGTCAATCCTGACGACGCCCGCGAATCAAGTCACCGCCCGGGGAATCGCGACCTCCTCGTGGCATCCGCGGCATGGCACGCTCCGACCTGTTCCGCACGAAGTAACGAACCCGCTCGAGGTTCGTAACGCCAACAGGCCCCGTGCGCAGTCCCGGGGACAGGTCCCCCGGCTTCCGCCGGGGGCTTCTTGTCCAACCATCAAAAAGCCCCGGGCGGTAGCCCGGGGACACCGGGATGAAAAAACCACCTCGGGTAGTCGATGAGCTTCCAGTCGGGCGCGAAGACGGTGCCGCGGGCCACCAGCGCGTCGAGCGCGGGCGTGCGGATCGCCTCGTTGCCGAGCGCGTGGATCGTGTCGGCCCGTTGGTCGTCGGAGAGGATCACGAGCACGCTCGGCGGCCGCTTCACCGCCGGGGGCGGTTCGGAACCGTAGGCCAGGGCGGAGACGAGGGCAGCCGCAGCCGTGAGACGGGGCATCAGCTTCATCGCGGAGCGGCTCGGAATGGCGTTAGCGGATCTCGAGCACCTGCCCCTGGGCCTCGAGGAGGCCGCGGAGCGACGCGTAGTCGACGTCTTGCACGGCGGCATTCGCCCGCGCAGCGAGCACGGCGGCGTTCGCCGCCGCGTCACCGAGCAGCATGAACACCGGCTCCATGCGGGCCGAGCCGTAGGCGATATGGCTCGCCGACAGGCAGACGGGCACGAGCAGGTTCGTGCACTCCACCTTCCTGGGCACGAGCGAGCCGTAGCCGATCTGGTAGGGCTGCTTCGGATAGACGCCGATGTCGCCCTCGTTCTGCACGGTGCCCTCCGGCGTCACGTAGCGGCGCACGTTGTGCGAGTCGAGCGCGTAGGAGCCCATGCCGATCGGCAGCTTCACCGCCCGCTTCCCCAGACACTCCTGCTCGGTGAGCACGTCGTCGCCAACCATCCTGCGGGCTTCTCGTATATACAGTTGCGGCGACCAGTGGCCGTTGTCGCCGTATTCGTCCTTCGGCAGGCCCCACGACTGCATCCGCGTGCGGACGTCGGCCGGCACGCGTTCGTCGTGCGCCAAAAACCAAAGCAGCCCCTGCTGGTACCGCTCGTGGTCGGCGATGATCTCCCGCCGCCGTTCATACGACGCCTCGGGATAGTCGTAGTTGGCCCCGATGTGGTCGAAGCTGAACGGGCCGTGGTTGTTGGTATCGGTCTTGCGATTGGGAATCGCATCGAACTTGGCGAACACCTCCCGCCAGCCGGCGGCGAGCGTGCGGGCGAGCAGTTCGTATGTTTTTGGATCATAGCCCTGAGGCTTCGTGAACGGCACACGGTTCTCAGGGTGATCGGTCAGGCACATCCGGAAACAATAGGCCTGCACGCGGGCATCGCCCGCGCCGCGGGTGCCCGGCGGGTCGGCGGAGACCAGCGGCAGCAGGCCGCTCGCGGGATTGCCCGGTTCCTTGAAGGGATCGACCGGCATCTTCCAGTGGTGGCCGTGGTGGAGGATGCCCACTTGGTTGCCGTTCCACTCCTCGCCGTACACGGAGTTGGCCTCGCGGCCGACGTGATACTTCACGCCGGCGGCCGCCATGAGGTCGCCTTCGTAGGTGGCGTCGATGAAGATCTTGCCGGCGAACCGCCGGGCCGGGCCGGCGGGACCGGCGAGCGTGGTGATCGACTTGATCCTCGGACCGGCGCCCCCCTCGCCGCGCGGCCCCATCTCGACGCCCTTCTCGCGGTCAAGCAGCGCCTCGCGGACGACCTCGATCCCATGTTCCGCAAGCCACTCGTCGAAGATCTTCTCGGCGACGTGCGGCTCGAAGAGCCACATCGAATTGTCGCCCACGTCGCTCTTCTTCACTCCCTGCCCGAGGGCGGCGAACGTGTCTCGTGGCTGCCACCTCCAGGCCTCCGGTTGCTGGTAGTGCCGCCAGACGCGCCGGTAAAACTCCCGCGCGAGTCCGCCGATGGCCTGGGTGTTGCCGCTGTCGGTGTAGCCCAGGCCGCCGCTCGTCAGTCCGCCCAGATGCTCGTCGGGCGAAACGACGACGACGTCGGCGCCAAGCAGCGCCGCCCGGATCGCCGCGATCAGCGCCCCGCTCGTGCCGCCGTAGATGACGACGTCCCGCTCCCGGTCGGCCTGCTCCTCCTTCGCCCAGGGCTTCTTCGCATAGGGCGGGGCAGGGTAGTCGTCGAAGGCGTCGCCACCGCCGAGCACCCGCGGGTCGCGCTGCTCATTAATCGCCGCCATAAGCCGCGCAGCCAGCCGCTCGCGGCCGATGATCGTCGCGTCGCGGGCGACCGCCGCCATGGGCTCTCCCCGCAGCAGGTCGGCGAGGCTCCGGCCGGTGATCGGCTGCAAGCCCGATGCGTCGGCATGAATCCCATAGAGGTCCAGAAACGTCGGCGCGAGATCGACGAAGTTCACGAACTCCGCGACGCGGCGATCCCCGGGCTTTCCTGGCCACCGCACGATGAGCGGCACGCGATGGGCCGCCTCGAGCTGCCACGGGTAGCGGCCCGTGAGGAGCGCCGCCCGCGACGGCGAGCACTTCGCCGTCGGCGTGTAGGCCCGGTCGAACTTGACGCCCTCGCGGGCGAGCCGGTCGATGGCGGGCGTCTTCGCCCACGTGCAGCCGTAGGCGCCGAAGCTGGGCGAGGCATCGTCAGCGATGCAGAAGAGCACACGCACGGGCGGCCGCGGCGCCGCCGCAGCGGCCGCGTCACCAAAGGCGGCAAGGAAGGCCGCCGCGATCAGGGGCGTGGTGATGCGGCAAGTCAGATGGCTGTGTTGCATGAACCAGAGTGTAAACCCGGTGCGGGAATTGTGGTCGGGCCCCGGCGGCGAAAGAACAATGCATGAGCGCCCCACTCAAGCGCGGAGTCCCCCGGCTTCCGCCGGGGGCTTCGTGTCGGTCAACAAAAAGCCCCGGGCGGAAGCCCGGGGACACCGGGTCGTCCGGCAACCCCGCTCACCATGGTGAACGGGACGCTACACCACGCGGAGTCCCCCGGCTCCCGCCGGGGGCTTCGTGTCGGTCAACAAAAAGCCCCGGGCGGAAGCCCGGGGACACCGGGTCGTTG
>JBIKND010000240.1:0-4408 GCA_044358905.1 Pirellulales bacterium
CGCCGAGCAAGGCTGCACGGGCCAGGGATGGCCGTGCAGCCTGCAGTCGCCGGCATCGCCGGCGACTTGCACTACCGCTTGCTGAACTGCGTGCCGCGACGGGCACCGCGGAGGCCGTACTTCTTCCGTTCCTTCATGCGGCCGTCACGCGTGAGCAGCCCGCCCTGACGCAACGGCTCGGCCAGTTCGGCCTCGAAGACCTTCAGAGCACGGGCGATGCCCAGACGGCACGCGCCGGCCTGCCCGGTCGGTCCGCCGCCATCGACGGTGATGTCGACGTTCACGGCCGACTGCTTTCCCACATGCTCCAGGGCACCGGCGACGAGCACCCGGTCCTTGATCGCCGGAAAATAGGCGGCCAGTTCGCGGCCATTGATCGTGATCGTGCCGCCGCCCTGACGCAGCCGGACGCGGGCCACCGCCGTCTTGCGACGGCCCGTGGCGATGATGTCATTGCCCCTGCGAGACGACTTCACACCCTGCTCGACCGCCATGCTCAAATCCTCGGTTCACTCGTTGGATGCACGCCGGGGCGACCAAGCCCGCGACGTCGTGTTCTTCGTGTGCCGGCGACGCCCGCCGTCACTTGGCTCCCAGGACCATCGGCTCCGGCTGCTGGGCCTGGTGGGGATGCTCGTTGCCGGCGTAGACCTTGAGTTTGTCGAGCATCACCCGACCGAGCCTGGTCTTCGGCAGCATCCTGCGGACCGCCTCCTCGACGATCAGTTCCGGCCGGCGATCGCGCCGGTTCTCGGCCGATTCGGTCTTCAGGCCCTGGTAGCCCGTGTACCAGCGGTAGGTCTTCTGCTGCCACTTCTTGCCGGTGAACTGCACCTTCTCGGCGTTCACCACGACGACATAGTCGCCGGTATCGACGTGCGGGGTGTACGTCGGGCGGTGCTTGCCCATCAGGATCATCGCGATCTCACTGGCCATCCGGCCGACGACCTTGTCGCTGGCGTCCACCAGCCACCACCGCTGTTCCACCTCGCCCGGCTTCGCCATGAACGTCTTCATACACCACACACTTTTCCGTGAAATCCTGCCACGATCGCCGGCCAGCCGCCGGGATTTGGGAGCCCCGGAGACTACCAATGCCTCGGATCACCGGCAAGCGGCGCCGCCGCCGCCCGTAGAATCGGCGAATCCCCGCCCGGGAACGCGGTTTTCCGCCCCGCCCGGCCTCCACCCCTCATCGGCATTCCGGCTCCGGTTGCGGGAGCGGGGGTTTGCAAGCACACTTTTGCGGCCCGTCGGCCCGGATGCTGCGGGCCGGGCCGCGTTCCATCTCCCGCACAGGCTCCTCACGATGAAGGTCGCCGTCCTCAAGGAAACGTTCCCCGGCGAGCGGCGCGTGGCCCTCGTGCCCGCGGCGATCGCCCCGCTCGTCAAGTCGGGCCTGGAGATCGCCGTCGAGTCCGGCGCCGGGGCGGCGGCCGGATTTTCCGACGACGCCTACCGCGCGGCTGGCGCCGCGATCGTTTCCCGCGACGAGGCCTTCGCCGCCGACTGTCTGCTCACGGTGCGGACCGGCGGCGCCTGCGGTGAAGGCTGGTGCGCCGATCGCGATCGACTCCGTCCGGGCGTGGTGCTGATCGGGATGTGCGATCCGCTCTCCGCGCCGGAAGCCTGCCGCGAGGCCGCCGACCGCGGGGCCACGCTCTTCTCCCTGGAACTCGTGCCGCGGATCACGCGGGCCCAGAGCATGGACGTGCTCTCGAGCCAAGCCAACATCGCCGGCTACCGGGCCGTGCTCCTCGCGGCCAACACGCTGCCCCGCATCCTCCCGATGATGACCACCGCCGCCGGCACGCTCACGCCCGCCAAGGCTCTGGTGCTCGGTGCCGGCGTGGCGGGCCTGCAGGCGATCGCCACGGCCAAGCGGCTCGGCGCCCAGGTGAGTGCCTACGACGTCCGCCCCGCGGTCAAGGAGCAGGTGCAGAGCCTGGGTGCGAAGTTCGTGGAACTGCCGCTCGAGACCGGAGCCAGCGAGACGGCCGGCGGCTACGCCAAGGCGATGGGCGAGGAGTTCTACGCCAAGCAGCGGGAACTCCTCGGCAAGGTGGTCGCCGACAGCGACGTCGTGATCTGCACGGCGCTCATCCCGGGCCAGAAGGCGCCGGTGCTCGTGACCGCCGAGATGGTCGCCCGGATGCGGCCCGGCAGCGTGATCGTCGACATGGCCGCCGAGCGCGGCGGCAACTGCGAGGGTTCGCGGCCCGACGAGACGGTCGTCATCGGCGGCGTCACGATCCTCGGTCCCACGAACCTGCCCGCCGAGGCGCCCGCGCACACCAGCCAGCTCTACGCCAAGAACGTCGCCACGTTCCTCGCCCACCTGGTGAAGGCCGGTCTGCCGGCCGTGGCGCTCGACGACGAGATCTGCCGCGACACGCTCGTGGCACAGGGCGGCCAGCTCGTCCATCCCAAGATCCGCGAGCGGGCCGGCCTGCCCCCGCTCGAGGCCCCCGCACCGGCCGCCGGCTGAAAGCCCGCACCCCAGCATCCCCTGCCCCGGAATCCACGCCATGCCGCTCGCCCAGATCGCGATCCTGCTCGCCGACGCCGTCGTCGCCGAGGACGCCGCGTCGAAGTTCATCCGCCTGCTGACGGTCTTCCTGCTGGCGATGTGGGTCGGCTTCGAGGTGATCACGAAGGTGCCGCAGCGGCTTCACACGCCGCTCACGAGCGGCTCCAACGCCATCTCCGGGATCACCGCCGTGGGCGCGATCGTCGTGGCGGCCGCCGTGGCGACGTCGGGCTTCCGGTTCGGCAATCTGCTGGGCCTCGCGGCCGTCGTCCTCGCCATGATCAACGTGGCCGGTGGGTTCGTGGTCACCCACCGAATGCTCGAGATGTTCAACCCGAAGAAGAAGTGAGCCCGCGGCCATGTCGAGCCAAGCCTGGATCAATCTCGCCTACCTCGTCGCCTCGATGCTGTTCATCGTGGCCTTCAAGCTGATGAGCGGCCCGCGGACGGCCGTGAAGGGCAACTATCTCGGCGCCGCGGGGATGGCGATCGCGCTGTTGGCCGCCTGCTTCGAACGCCCGGTCATGGAGACGATCGCGGCCCGGGGCGGCTGGCCGCTGGCCCTGGTGGCGGTGGCCGCCGTGATCGGCTCCGTGATCGGCGCCGTGATGGCGATCAAGTACCCGATGACCGGCATGCCGCAGATGGTGGCCCTGCTCAACGGATTCGGCGGCGCGGCCTCCACGCTCGTCGCGGGCGCCGAACTGTGGAACAAGACGGGCGACGCGCGAATCGCCGATCCGGCCGGCGGATTGACCGCCGCCGCCACACGGGCCGCGACCGACCTCGCGCCCTGGACGCAGTTCGGCATCGCCACGGCCCTCACCGGCCTGATCGGCGCGGTCACGTTCTGGGGCAGCCTCGTGGCCTTCGCCAAACTCGAGGAACTGCCGCGGTTCAAGCAGGCCTGGACGAACCCCAACCGCCACTGGATCAACCTCGGCCTGGCCGTCGCCACGCTCGCCCTGATCGTGGGCGTGTGCATGAACCCGTCTTCAAACCTTCTCTACTGGCTCCTGGTGATCGTGGGCAGCGCCCTGGGCTGCACGCTCACGCTCCCCATCGGCGGCGCCGACATGCCGGTCGTCATCTGCCTGCTCAACAGCTACTCGGGCCTGGCGGCGGCCGCCGCCGGCTTCGTGATCGACAACTCCGTGCTCGTGATCGCCGGGTCGCTCGTCGGCGCCTCGGGGCTGATCCTCACGGCGATCATGTGCCAGGCGATGAACCGCTCGCTGGTGGGCGTGCTCTTCGGCGGCCTGGGCACGACGACCGCGGCCAACGCCGACGACGTCTACGCCGGCAAGATCAAAAGCGCCAGTGCCGAGGAGATCGCGATGGTGCTGGAGAACGCCAATCGCGTGGTCATCGTGCCCGGCTACGGGCTGGCAGTGGCCCAGGCCCAGCACGCCGTCCGCGAACTCGCCAATGCCCTGGAGAAGCGGGGCTGCACCGTCGAGTATGCAATTCATCCCGTGGCCGGACGAATGCCGGGCCACATGAACGTGCTCCTCGCCGAGGCCGACATCCCCTACGAGAAACTGCGGGAGATGGACGACATCAATCCCACGTTCCCCGAGGCCGACGTGGCGATCGTGATCGGCGCCAACGACGTCGTGAACCCGGCGGCCCGCACCGACCCCAAGAGCCCGATCGCCGGGATGCCGATCCTCGACGTCGACAAGGCGAGAACGGTGGTGGTGGTGAAGCGGTCGCTGTCGCCGGGCTTCGCCGGCATCCCCAATCCGCTCTTCGCCGCCGACAACACGCTCATGTATTTCGCCGACGGCAAGAAAGCCGTACTCGACCTCACAGCGGCCCTTCAGCAGGGCTGAAGGGCCGCTGTCGACGCGACGCCGGCCATCCATGGCCCGGCGT
>JBIKND010000077.1:0-15695 GCA_044358905.1 Pirellulales bacterium
GCCCGCGGTGGCTGCAGGACGGGTGCGGTACGGGGCGTTTCCCACGGTGCGGCGATCCTCTGGTGGCGGAGCGGATGGGAAGGTCGTGACAGCATGGCCGACCGCGCGTCATAAAGGCAACATGACTGCGCCTTCCACCACCCGGTTCCTCGTCGTCACCCTCGACCGTCTGCCGGCCTGGATCCTGCCGGCCTATGGCTCGACCTGGGTGGCGATGCCGGTCCTGGACGCCCTCGCGGGCCGGGGCCTGCTCTTCGACCGCGTGATCACGACCGGCGTCGATGACCTGGCCACGCTCCGCGACCTCGGCCTGGCCGGGCTCGGGGCCGACGCGATCGTCGTCACCGACGCGCCACGCGTGGCGGAAGCCGCCAACGCGGGCGACGGCCGGGTGACGGTACGGCTCGTCGAGGCCGGCCCGCGGCAGGAGCCCGAGACCGACGCGGCCACGACGAACCTCGCCCGGCTCATGGCGGCGGCCCACGAGGCGGTGCTCGCCGACCGGCACGGCGTGGTGTGGGTGCACGTGGCGAGCCTCGGTGTCGCGTGGGACGCGCCGGCGGAGTGTCGTGAGGCCTATGCCGACACGGAGGACCCGCCGCCCTACGCCGGGGCGGCCGTGCCCGAGATGGCCATCGATGCCGACACCGATCCCGATCTCATCGTCGGCATCCGGCAGGCCTTCGCGGGCCAACTGACCCACCTCGACGCCTGTCTTGGTCCGCTCTTCGCCGCCGCCACCGGGTGGCACGTGCTCGTTGCGGGCGTGCGCGGCCTCGGCCTGGGACTGCATGGCCGCGTGGGCACCGGGCCGATGCCGCCGTTCGGCGAACTCGTGCACGTGCCCGCGATTCTCGCCGATGCGACGGGGAGGATGGCGGCCCAGCGGTATGGCGGGCTCGTCGTGCCGGCGGACCTCGGGGCCACGCTGCGTGCGCTGCGCGGTGCGTCGCCTATGCCGCCGGAGGCAGACGCTCCGTGGCAGGGCCGCAGCCTGGCGGGCCTGCTCGCCGACTGGTCGGCCCCGGCGCGCGATCGCGTGGTCGTGGCCACCGCGCAGGGCGGTGCGATCGTCACGCCGGGCTGGCATCTTGTGGCCGAAGCGGATCGGCCGCCGCGGCTGTTCCACAAGCCCGACGATTATTTCGAACTCTGCGACGTGGCCAACCGCTGTCCGGCCGTCGCGGAAGAACTCGCGCCGCTCGCCGCGGCCGCCGCGACGGGCGACGTCGGCCGCGGCTGGATCGTGCCGGTGGGCGAAGCGGCAGCCGGCGGCTGACAACGCGTCCATTCCTGATTTTCGGGGGCCAAAGACGCTTTGCCAGGCGGCCCGCCGACCGCTACCATCCCGCCCCCTCTGCGCGGCGGTCGCCGGCTGCGCGGAAGTCCGCCCGGACCGCGCCGATGCCCCAGTCAGACGCCCGTCGCCGTCGCCGCCCCTTCGTGGTGGCTCTGCTGCTCGGCTTTGCCGCCGCCGGTCCGGCGCTGGCCAGTGAGCTGCCCGTCGGCGGTGCGGTCGCCGCCGTGGCGCGACAGGACGCGCGGCCGGTGTCGATCCGCGTGCAGTGGGGCGGCGGCAAGCCGCAGGCGTGGGTCGGCTCGATCACCGTCGTCGGGGCTGCGGCCGGCGCGGTGCCCGAGTGGCGGACCATCTGCTCCGAGCCCGATGCGGCCGCGATGCTGCACGAGGCCGATGGCGCGATTCTCGTGCATCAGCCGCGGCCGGTCGCCGTCGACGGCGTGGAGCTGTCGATCGCGGAGTGGCGGACGGCGCGGCTGCGGGTCAGACTCGCCGCAGCGGCCGGCGGCCAGCCGGAGACGACGGCGGATGTGGCGGTCGCCGATGTCCTGGCCGCCGCCGTGCAGCAGCCCCTCGACGGCGACGGCAACCGGCTCACGATCCGGCAGTGTCTCGGCGACCCGCTGCGCGTCACGATCGCCGGTGCGGAAGCGACCGGCCAGGCGGCGCTGCGGCGGCCGGGCGAGCGGATGCGGTTGCGGGTCGATCCGCTGCTGCCGGTGCGCACCGACCATGTGGGGCGATACGAGCTCCGGGTCCGGCTCCTGGCCGGGCTGAAGGGCGAGGCTCACGACGCCCAGGCGGTGCCGATCGTGCCACGCGAGCCGCGCGATGACGTCGCGGGCGACCGCCGCCTCACGCGGTTCGAGCCGGTGGAGTTCGAGATCACGCTCCCGGCGCGCGAGGGAACCTGCGATGTGGAATTGCAGGCCGTGGAAGTCGGCAGCCTGCGCTGGGCGCGGCCGTTGGCGTCGCGCACGGTCCAGGTGGTCGCCGTGGCGGACCGGCCCGCCGCCGCGCCGCCGGCGGAGTGGAAACTCGTGCACGAGGTCGACCCGGGCAGTCCGCGGCTCCATGAGCGACTGCGGCGGCTCCCCGGCGCCGGGCGCTCGCAGGTGGGCATGCCCGCGATTCCGTTGCCGGTGATGCCGCTGCCCACGTTCACCCGGCCGAACGTCTCGCTTCCCAACGTCCCGCTGCCGCACGTTCCCTTGCCCAACGTGCCGCTCCCGAAGATCCCGAGCGTTCCGCCGGTGTCGTCGATGGTGCCGCGTTTCAGCGGGCTGCTCGTGGCGGGCCACTCGACGGTGGAGCCTCATGCGCTGGGGCCGATGCTGCTTCTGCCACCGGCGAAGGCGGCCGGCGAGCCTAGTTGGGAAGGCATCGTCGTCGCCGGCGCGCAGCCCGGCATCCCGCATGCGGTGGAGATCGACTTTCCGTCGGACCAGGAAGCCGTCGTCGGGGCGAGCGTGCTCGAACTCGACGCGGCGGGCGCGCTCGTCGAGGTGCGTCACGCCGGAGGGTTCGAGGTGCGTCGCGATCCGTACGCCGCGGCCGCGGAACTGCGCCGGCACCGCTTCGTGTTCTGGCCCACCACGCGGAACCCGCTCGTGGTTGTCTCGAATCCATCCACGCGGCGGACGGCGATGATCGGCAAGGTGCGGGTGCTCGCCGGGCCGGCCCGGCTGCCGGCCGCGAGCCAGCCTGTCGCCGTCGCCGCGCGGCAGACGTTCGCACTCTGGCCGACACCCGACTTCACGGTCTGGGGCGGCGTCGAGCGGGTCGACGAGGCCACCGGCCGCGGCTTCGCCGACTGGGGCACGCACCTCGCCGGCATCCGCCACTCCGCGGAGTGGCTCGCCGCCCGGGGGGCGGGCGGGGCGCTCGTGGCCGTCTATGCCCAGGGTGCGGCGGCCTGGCCGTCGACGCTGTCGCGGCAGGCGCCGCGCTGGGGCAGCGGCGCCGCGGCGGAGACCGACCTCGACCCGCAGGCGAAGGACGTGCTCGCCCTGCTCTGCCGGATCTATGCCGCGGCAGGGCTGCGGCTCGTGCCGGGCATGGCGTTCGACGCACCGCTGCCGACGCTGGAGACACTGCTGGCCACGGGGGGGGCGGAGGCGATCGGGATCGTGTGCGTGGGCCGCGACGGACGGCCGCGGCGCACGCCGCACGGGCCGCACTACAACATTCTCGACCCGCGGGTGCAGCGGGCGGTGGAGGAGCAGGTGCGCGAACTCGCCGTCCGGCTGCGCGGCGCGCCGGCGGCGGACGGCGTGGCGCTGTTGCTTGGTCACGACGGCTGGCTGCATCTGCCGGGCACGGCCGCGGCCCTCGACGATGCGACCTTCGCGCGGTTTCTCGAGTCGGTCGGCACGCGGGAGCCCGAGGCCGGGAGCGATCGGTTCGCCCGCCGCGCCGAGATGGTGGAGGGGCCGCTGCGCGACATGTGGCTCGAGTGGCGGGCCGACGCCGTCGCCGTCTTCCATGCCCGGCTCGCCACCGTGCTGGCGGAGGCCGACCCCCGGTTCGCGCTGCACGTCGTGCCGACGACGCTGTTCGTCGCCGGCGACCTCGCGGCCCGGTTTCGTCCCCGGCTCGGCCCGGAGCCGGCGGCCGGTGACGTGCTGCGTGAGGCCGGCCTCGATCCACTGCGGAGCACGGCGCATCCACAGGTCGTGTTCTCCACGCCGCACGTGCACTCGGCGGCGGACGGCCTGGTGGATCGCGGGCTCGTGGCGGCCGCGAACCTCGCGCCGACGGTCGCCGATGCGGCCCGGTCCGCGCGTCGGCGCGGCATCGCGATCGTCGAGCTGCCCGTGTCGTTCGATGCGCGGCCACTCGCCTCCAGCGGGCCGTTCGGTGCGGCGACGCCGGCGGCGCTCTGCCCGATCCATGCGGTGCCCGCGACCGCCGAGGCGGGCCGCGCGCTCGCGGAGTCGCTCGTCGCCGCGGACGCCGAGATCGTGTTCGACATGCGTCTGGCCCTCGCCGAGCTCGCGGCTGGCGACACGGGGATGAGCGCCTTCTCCGCGCTTCCCGCCGGGGCGGAGCCGGTGGTGGCCGACGTGGCGCCGCCCGTCGTGATCCGGACGATGCCGCCGGCGGCTGGGGCCACCTGGATGCGGGTCATCAACGCGGCGTCCGCGCCGGGCCGGATCCGCATCGGCCTCGAAGGGCGTTTGGCCGGCGTGCTGGATGCGACCGACCGGTCGCGGATCGAACTCGGGGCTGACGGCGTGGCGACCGTTCCGGTCGGGCCGTGGGGCACGCGCACACTGCTGGTGGATGGCGGCGTGACGGTGCGGAGCGCCCGCATCGAATACGACGAGCCCGTGCAGGCCGCCGTGGCCGCAGGGATCCAAGACCTGCGGCGGCGTCGGGCAGCCCTGGAAATGCCGCAGCCGCTCGAGGTGCTCGACAATCCGGGCTTCGAAGTCGGATTCGAGGCGCTCGGCGGTGCATTCGCCGACCGCAGCCGCGCCGGCGCCGTCACCGGCTGGGAACTCGTGGAACAGCGGCGGGGCACCCTCGAACTCGTGTCCGGCATGCCCGCACCGGGAGCCGCCGCGCCGGGCCGTGGCCTCGCATTCGCGTCTCTGAACGGGCTGGCGTCGCTCCACAGCAATCCGTTTCCGCCGCCGGCGACGGGACGCGTGAGCGTGGCGGTCTGGCTGCGGGTCGAGGACGGCGCGCCGCAGCCGCCGCTGCGGATCGCGCTCGAAGGACTGCACGACGATCGCGAGTATTACCGGTTCGCGGCCGTGGGCGGCCTCGCCGGCGGCCGGCCGCTGACGACCGAGTGGGCGCAGTTCGTGCTCCCGGTGGACGACCTGCCGACCGTGGGGCTGGAGTCGCTGCGGGTGCGATTCGACCTTCTCGGGCCCGGACGCGTGCTGATCGACGACGTGCGCGTGCTCGACCTCGCGTTCGAGGAGTCGCAGCGGGTGCAGTTGTCGCGGCTGATCGCCCGGTTCGAGCAGTCGCTGGCGACCCGCGACATCGGCGGCTGTGTCGTCGGCCTCGACGGCCACTGGCCGCGCTTCCTGGCGGAGTTCGTCTCCGACGCGGCTGTCGCCCGGATGGCGGCGGTCCCCGTACCAGCCGCTCCTCCGGCCCCCAAGCCCGCGGCACCGGCCGGCATGCTCGATCGCGTCCGCGGCTGGTGGCAGTGAATCAGCCCGGCGGCCAGCCGAGCGCACGGCCGCCGAGCAGGTGGACGTGCAGGTGATCGACCGACTGCCCGCCGTCGCGGCCGCAGTTGACGACAAGCCGGTAGCCGGTGTCGAGCTGGAGTTTCGCCGCGAGCTGCGCGGCGATGAGCATGAGGTGGCCCAGCAGGTCCGCATCGCCGGGCGTGACCGCCGCCAGCGATGGAATCGGCTGCTTGGGGATCACCAGCACGTGCACGGGGGCCTGGGGAGCCACGTCGTGGAACGCGAGACAGAGGTCGTCCTCGTGCTCGATCCGGGCGGGGATCTCACGGCGGATGATCCGGCCGAAGACGGTGTCAGCCATCGACGCGATCCGCCGGGGCGGCTGCCTGACCGTCGGCGGCCGGCTTCCGCGAGCGGCGGCGCGGCGCCTTGGGCTGTGCCCACTCTTTCGTGAGCGACTCGAACACCTCGGGGGTCTCGTAACGGATCACGTTTCGCCCCTCCGGCATGGGGCCGATGAGCGAGCGGAAGACCGGCGCGCCGCGGAGGTCGAGATCGGTGCTGCAGTCGTCGGAGCCGACCTGGAGGTGGGTGCGGAGGATTTCTTCCGCGGAGTCGAAGTCGCGAATCACGAGTTCGCCGTCCGCACCGCGGGTGACGAGTCGCCAGGTATCCTTCGCCATCGTTCGCTTCCTCCCGAGCGGGGACCGGCCGGCCAGGGCGTGCCACTCCGCTGCTGGCTCTTCCATCGGCCACGCGGCCCGTGGCGTTGGAGCGCCGCCGGCCGCGGTGGCGTGGCCGTCACGATGCGTCGCCGCCGTCACGGCGGGCGCATCCGGCAGAGCCGTTGCAGACGGACCTGCGGCGCGATCTTGAGGCGCGGGTGGATGCCGCTTAGAATCGTCCCCGGAGGGTAAGCGAACGGCTAGCGGTCTGACTCGAAATCAGATGCCGAGAAATCGGTTGCGGGTTCGAATCCCGTGCCCTCCGTTTTACGCCTGCACCGCCATCCTGGCCGGTGCAGGCTGGGTTCGAGAGCCGGCCGTCCGGGTGAGCAGAGTGTCGGTGAAGAACTCCGAGTCATGAGTGGTATTCGGCGCTCCGTCACTTCGGCACGCTGGGCGGACGTGGTGGTCCATCGCGGCGTCGCCTATTGGGTCGAGGTGGCCGAAGACCTCACGCTCGACGCCCGCGGGCAGGTCGGGCAGGTCCTGGCCCAGATCGATGCGACCTTGAGCACCATCGGCAGCGACCGGACGCGGCTGCTGCAGGTGCTCGTCTACCTCGCGGACGCCCACGCCGCGGCCGTGCTCAACGAGCTCTGGGACGCCTGGGTGCCCGCCGGCCACCCGCCGGTGCGGGCCATGGTGCAGGTGGGCCTGGGCACGGGCTGCAAGGTGGAACTCGTCGTCACCGCGGCGGTCGACGAGGCTTGATCCGGGGGCGTGCGAGAAACCAGGCCGCGAACGGCCGCCGATTTGCGTTTTGCGGTGGTCGAAGCATCATCGGGGCGATCGGAGCGGCAGGACGTCGCGTTCATCCAGGACGTCCCCCGGGAACTCCTTCGATGTCGCTGCAGACCGTTTTTCTCACCGGCGCCACCGGCTTCATCGGCTCGCACCTCGCCGAGGCTCTGCGGCAACGCGGCTGCGAGGTCCGCTGCCTGGTCCGGCCCGGCGCGACGCGAGTTGCCGACGCGCGGCCCGGCATCGTGCCCGTCGTCGGCCGCCTGGAGGAACCGGACGGCTATCGGCATGCGCTCGCGGGGTGCGACACCGTCTTCCATCTCGCCGGCTGCGTGAACGCCCTCTCCGAGGCGACGCTCCAGGAGACCAACGGTCGGGCGACGGCGCTCCTCGCCGACGCCTGCGCGGCCCTCGCCACGCCGCCGCGGTTCGTGTTCGTGTCGAGTCTCGCGGCCGCCGGCCCGCCACCGCGCGGTCGCGACCGCCGCGACGAGAGCCACCCGGCGATGCCGGTCTCGAAATACGGCCGCAGCAAGCGGGCGGGGGAGATCGCCCTCGAGCGTCTGGCCGATCGCCTGCCCGTCACCATCGTGCGGCCCGGCATCGTCTACGGCCGACGCGACCCGAAGATCGCCGCGGTCTTCAAGGCGATCCAGCGGACGGGCGTGCATTTCGTCGTCGGGTTCCGTACGCCCCCGCTCTCACTGATCCACGTCGACGACCTCGTCGGCCTGATCGTACGGGCCGCGACGGATGGAGAGACGCTCGCCGGGGCGGGCGGGCCCGCAGGTCGCGGCTACTATCTCGCCTGCGACGACAGCGACCACCCGACCTACTGGGAGTTCGGCCGGCACATCGCCGCCGCGCTCGGGCGGGGCGTGTTCGTGTGGCCGCTGTGGCGCTGGGTGGGGCGGACGGTGGGGGGCGTGTCGGAGGCGGTCTCCCGGCTGACCGGCGACGCGAGCCTGCTCACGCTCGACAAGATCCGGGAGGCGACCGTCCGCAGTTGGGCCTGCTCCGCCGCCAAGGCCCGCGACCAGTTGGGGTTCGCGCCATCGCTGCCGCTCGACGCCCGGCTGCGCGAAACCGCCGCGTGGTTCCGCGAGCAGGGCTGGCTGTGACGCCGGCCGATGGTCAGAAACCGCCCGTCTGCAGCCCGATGAAGGGCCCCCAGGGCGGGATCGGCCCGAACGGCATGCCGTCGCCGACGTCGGCGAAGGGCGGATCGGCGGCCGGCCCCGCGCGGTAGGGGGAAAATGACACGTCGGCCAGCCGAATCCGCGCGCGGGCCGCGCGGGCCAGGGCGTCGATCCGGCGCTGCTCTTGCAGGAACGTCGCGAACTCGGCCCTGCCGCTCGCCGTCGTCCGTCGCAGGTGCTCGACCGCAGCACGCTTCGCTTGGAGACGCTCGAGCCCCGTGACGAGGTCGGCGGTCGTCAGGTCGAGCACGTTGGGCAGTTCCGCCAGCACCTCCTCGCGCTTGTGGTCGGCCATCACGGCCAGGTATCGGCCCAGCCATTCCCGCGCGTCGCGGGCGGCGGGGCTGGCGAGGATCCGCAGTTTCGCGTCGAGCGTGTCGAGGAGGTATTCGACTTCATAGGAACTCATCGCGGCCACGCGGCGGTTGAGGTCGGCGCGGATGGCACGGGCCTGGGCCGGCGAATAGACCGGCTGGCTCTCGAGCCAGGCGTCCAGTTCGAAGACCGCCCGGCGCCAGCGATCGCTCCCCAGGAGCTGCGCCTTGCGGAAGCGGTCGTCGAGGTCGGCCCGGTCGCTGCCGGCGGCGGCCGGCTCGGGACTCGTCGGTTGCTCGCCGCGGAGCGACCGCGAATCAGCGGCCAGCCACGCCAGCCCGAGGAAGACGGCACGGACACAGGAACGCAGGTTGAGCCGCGGCATGAAAGCGGTCCTCCACGCCGCAATCGTACGCCCTCGAGGGGCACGACGGTCGGAGACCGCCGCTACAGAAGGCAGGGGGCACGACGGTCGGAGACCGCCGCTACAGAAGGCAGGGCACGACGGTCGGAGACCGCCGCTACAGAAGGCAGGGCACGACGGTCGGAGACCGCCGCTACAGAAGGCAGGGCACGACGGTCGGAGACCGCTGACACAGCTGGATGGTGGACAGTCCCTGCGAATCGCCGCCGGCGTCACTCCGTGCCGACGAACGCCTCGAGTTCGCCGCGGATCGACTCCAGGAACGCGGCGGCGCCGGCGCGGGTGTCGAGCGTGGCCGCGCACAGGCAGGTGAGCGCCAGGGCGTTGGCGTAGGTCGTGCCGCCCACGGCTGCCCGGGTGCGGGGCCGCAGCGGCGGCACGCCGAAGAAGCCGTCGATGACGACGTCACCGGGCGCGTCGCGGCCGTCGCGTTTCGGGGCGCCGCTGCGCATCCGCCGGCTCGTGTCGCCCACGTTGCTGAACACGACCGACGACAAGCAGAGCGGGAGACGGGTGAGGAGTCTGAGGAGCACGGGTCGCCTGGCCAGCCAGCCGAGGGTGGCGAGGAAGGCGCCGGCGGCGCCGGTGTCGAGGATCCACTTCGTCGCCGCGGCGATCGACACGGCGAGCGGCGCGAACTCCCCGCAGTCTTCCGATCGGCGATCGAGAAACGCGTATCCGATGGCGTTGGCGGCCGGCGTGCGCGCCCCCACGGCCCGCATGCTCACCGGCATCGTGATCCGCACGTTGCTTCGCGCCCGGCCGGCGGCGGTGTTCCAGCCGACCACGGCCCGCATCACTGCGGCCACGAGAACGTCGTTGAGCGAAGTGCCGTGCCGTTCCGCCGCGGCCCGTAGCCGCGCCGTGAACGGAGCGTCGAACTGGAGCGACGCATAGGGCGGCGCGACGGGCGCCGCATGCGCCCGGGGGCCGGCCGCGCGGGCCAGCGGCGTGGGGAAAAACTTCGCGAAGTCGAGCGGTGAGGTGCCGGATCCCGGCGCGAGCGCGGGAGCGGACGGGCCGGGCGTAGAGCCGCCCGAGCGGCCCGGGGCGAACGGCCGTGGGTCGAGTCCGGCGTACACCGCCCAGACGTCGCCGAAATACTCGCAGGCCGCGATGCCGTCGCAGGCGGAGTGGTGCACCTGCATCACCACGCGGTGGCGATCGGGGCCGTCGGCCAGCACCACGAGGCGGATGCCGCTCTCCTTCGCGAGGTCGATCGGGGCCCAGGGGTCGCCCGTGAGCGGCCGCCAGATCAAGGTCGGACGGACGTCGGGGGGCAGCCAGCGGGCGCGGCCCATGCGCCAGGCGACCCGGCTGCAGAGCGAGGGATGCCGCTCGGCCGCCGCAGCGACGGCGCGCCGCAGGCGGTCTTCGTCCAGCGGCCCGGCGATGCGACATTCCAGAAAGAAGCACATCGGAAATCCGGGCCGCTCCTCGACCAGCATGAGCTGCTCGAAGGGGGCCAGATCCCGCCCGGTGTCGGTCGCCCCCGGAAGGGCGGGAGGGTCGCTGTTCATTGCCCATCGACCTTACACGCAAGCCCGAGGCGCGACGAATCGCCGGAAAAAAAGGCTCTTGCGCGGCTTTTTTGCCGACTCCAAAAATCTTGACTCCGCGCGCGGGCGAGTCATACTCCGGCCTCGAAATCGACCGGCCGGCCCACAGGGGCGGTCGGCTTCCCCCACGGATGGGGCGTTCATTTCCGGGTGAACTGACGCCGTCTCCAACCATCCTTCCGACCCCGCGCCGAACCAGTGACGGTTCGGCGCCCAGCCTCCACGCGCCGCCGGCACTCCCACGGCACTGCCACGGGACTGCCACGGGCAGCGGTGCGGGGCCAGGCAACCTCCTCCAACCAGCCGCCAAGGACGACGACCTTGAACGAACCGCTCGCGATCGTGGGCATGGCCTGCCGCCTTCCCGGAGCCGATGGACTCGAAGCCTTCTGGAACCTCGTGGTCGGAGGCCGCACGGCGTGGGGCAAACTGCCCGAGTCCCGCCTGCCCCGCGACCTCTACTTCCATCCCGAGAAGAGCCGGGTCGGCAAGAGTTACTCGGAGATGGGGGCGGTGGTTTCCGATCGGCCGGTCGATCCGGCGGTCTGCCCGATCACGCCGGCGATGATCGAGCGGTTTGACGTCGCCCACCACATCTTTCTGGAGGTCGCCTCGCTGGCCTGCCGCGACGCCGGCATGGATCCCTTCGCGATGCCGGCCGATCGGCGGACCGGGGTGTACGTGGGACACACCGGCGGCAGCACACGAATCGGCGACATCGTGTACGGCACCGGCATCGACGAGGCGGCGGCCCTGCTGACCGAGGTCGATGCGGCTCGTGCCCTGCTCGGGCCCGACGGCGCCGACGAGGTGGCAAAGGCGGTCACCGACGCGGTGCGCCGTCGGTATCCGGGTCGCCAGCCCGGCCGGACGCTCGACCTCGGTGCGATCGGGGCCGCGAAGATCGTGCAGGAAGCCCTCGCGCTCGACGGGCCGTACTTGGTCGTGGACGCCGCCTGCGCCTCGTCCCTCCAGGCGATGGCGATCGGCGCGCGGGCGCTACTCGAAGGGGGCATCGACCAGGCCATCGTGGGCGGGGCATCGTACTGCAAGTCCGACAGTCTCGTGCTCTTCTCGGCCGCGCAGTCGGTGAGCAACGCCGGTTCCTGCCCGTTCGGGGCCGACGCCGACGGTCTGATCACCGCGGAGGGCTACGTGGCCCTCGTCATCAAGAAACTGTCGCGGGCGATCGCCGACGGCGACCGGATCCGGGCCGTGATTCGCGGCCTCGGCGTGGCCAGCGACGGCAAGGGGAAGAGCCTGTGGGCGCCGCGGCAGGAGGGGCAGGTGCTGGCGGTCGAGCGAGCCTATCCGGACACCGCCGACATTGCGCGCATCGAGTACATCGAAGCCCACGCCACCAGCACCCAGGTGGGAGACGTCACGGAACTCGCGGCCCTGTCGCGGCTCATGGCCCGGCATCTTCCGACGGGACGGCAGATCCCGATCGGCAGCGTGAAGGCCAACATCGGACACACGCTGGAGACGGCCGGCATTGCCAGTCTCGTGAAGGTGGTGCTCGCGATGGAGCACGGCCTGATCCCGCCCGGCTCGACCTGCACCGAGTTCAACGCCGAGTTCGACTGGCGCGGTGGTCCCTTTCACGTCCCGCTGGAGCCGGTCGCCTGGCCGGCCCATGCCGACGGCTCGCCCCGGTGTGCCGCCGTCAATGCGTTCGGCATCGGTGGGCTCAACGTGCACGTCTCCCTCGCCGAGCACGTGCCCGCGCGGCTGCCGGTTCCGGCGCACGCGGATGACGCGGAGGCCGAGGCGATCGCGATCGTGGGTGCCGGCTGCGTGCTTCCCGGCGCGGTGACGCTCGATGCCTTCTATGACCGACTCGAGCGCGGCGAGATCGCCATCGGGCCGGTGCCTGCCGATCGCTGGCAGGCCAGCCGGGCCCTCGATCGATCCGCTCCCCGCACCTGGCACACGACCGCCGACCGGGGTGGATTCGTCCGCGGCTTCGCCTACGACTGGCGCCGCCACAAGGTGCCTCCCAAGCAGATCGCTGCGGCGAACCCGCTGCAGTTCATGCTCCTGGCGGCGGCCGACGCCGCGATCGCCGACATCGGCGGCCCCGAGGCCGGCCTCGACCGCATCCGCACCGCAGTGGTGGTGGGCACGCTGTTCGGCGGCGACTTCGCCAACCAACTGCAGATCGGCCTGCGGCTCCCGGAGACGGGCAAGATCCTCCGCGCGGCCCTCGAGCGGCGGGGCTTCGCAGCGGCCGACATCGAGCGGGTCATCGCAGGCTACGAGAAAAAGGTGCTGGAGAAACTGCCCGCACTCGTGGATGAGACCGGGAGTTTCACCAGCAGCACGCTGGCCAGCCGGCTCACGAAGACCTTCGATCTCATGGGCGGCGCGTTGGCCCTCGACGCCGGCGATTGCTCCAGTGTGTCGGCGCTGTCGGCGGCCGTGGACATGCTGCGGCAGCGGTCGTGCGACGCGGTGATCTGCGCCGCCGGCGAGCGGAGCATGGATCTGATGGCCTACGAAGGTCGGTCGCTCGGCGGCGGCTTGGCGGGCGAGCCGCGGTCGGTGCTCGATGGTCGCACCAGCGGCGGTGACGTGCCCGGTGAAGGCGCCGTGGTGCTCGTGCTCAAGCGGCTGGCCGATGCCCGGGCCGCAGGCAACACGATCCGCGGCGTGATCCGCGGCGTCAGCCTCGGCTCCGGACGTGCGGTCGCCGATGCGGCACGGCGGGTCATCCGCGAGGCGCTCGACCAGGCGGGGATGGCTCCCGCGGCCGTTCGCGCCGTCGAGGTCGCCGTCGCGGCCGGCAGCGACACCGCCGGCGCCAAACTCGCGGCCCTGGGTGGCCACTACGCCACGGCGGGCCACGCTCCGGTGGCCGGTTCGCTCGACGGTCTCATCGGCCATGCGGGCGCCGCCGCCGGTGCCGCGGCCATCGTGAAGCTCTCCCGCAGCCTGGCGAGGGGTTCCCTGCCGGGGTCGGCGGCGGTCCACGCCACGCAGACGCACGGGCTGGCGGCTTCGGCGGCCGCGGTGCCGATTCCCGCCGTGGACGGGGCCGGCTACCGCGCCGGCTGCGTGACCGTGGTGCAGGACACACAGGTCGGCCACGTCGTGCTCGACAACGGTCTGCCCGTGCCGGAGGGTGCACGGCCCCGGGCCGCCACCCGCGCCACCGCGCCGGCCGTCGTGGCCGCGCCGGCGCCCCGGTCGTCTCGTCGACCGCTCGTGGCCGCCATCTTTCCGGGCCAGGGTTCGCAGTACACCGACATGTTCCGCAGCCTCGTCGCGGAGACGCCGGAGGCACAGTCCGTGCTCGGCCGGCTCGACGCGCAGGCCAAGGCGTGCGGGCAGGCGACGCTCGCCGAGATCGCCTGGCGGCCCGACAACGGACTGGGCACCCGCATCTGGGACACGCAGTGGGGCATGTACCTCGGCGACCTGCTCGCCTGGGGTGTGTTGCAGGACATGGGCTTCGCGCCCGACTTCGTCGCCAGCCACAGCTTCGGCGAGTTTCCCTCGCTGGCCGCCGGTGGCGCGTGGAGCATGGAAGACGGTTGCCGCGCCACGCAGGCCCGCGCATCGGCCGTCGAACGGCACGGCCCGCGAAACGGGGCGATGCTCTCGGTGATCGCCGACCGGGCGATGGTGCGGAAGACAATCGAGTCCTTCGCGGGCCAGGTGTGGGTGTGCGCGGAGAACGCGCCCGAGCAGTCGGTCATCGGCGGCACCGCGCGGGTCGTGGATGCCGTCGAGGTGATCCTGGAGGCCGCACGGGTGAAGTCGAAGCGGCTGGCCGTGCCGAGCCCGTTTCATACGCCGCTCCTGGCCGCGGCGGCGGACGAACTTGCCGGCACGATCCGCGGGCTGCCCATCGCCGCGCCGCGGATCGCTACGCTCAGCAGCACGACCGCCGCGCCGCTGACGAATGCCGCCGAGATTCAGGAGAGCCTCATCCGGCAGATGACGGAGACGGTCCGTTGGATCGACGTCGTGGAACGGCTTTACGCCGCCGGCGTGCGGACCTTCGTGGAAGTCGGTCCCTCCGGGGTGCTCACGGGCCTGACGCGGCGGATCCTCGAAGGCCGTGAGAATGTCTCGTTCGTGCAGTTCGATCAGCGCGGCCGCGCGCCGCGGGAGCACCTCGCGCGGCTCCGCGAGCAGCTCGCGGCGGCCGGTGCCCTCGGCGGACGGGGGGCGGCGGTGGTCGCGCCGGCCGCGAGTGTCGTCAGGCCGGTCGCGCCCGGTCGGATCGTATCGTTCGACGCGACGGCGCGACGGCGTGAACGCAACCGTAGCGGCGGTGCGGCCCGGCCTGCCGCGCGACCGGCGGTCTCGACTCCGGAGGCCTCGCACGACGCGGGCCAGCCGCTGGCTGACGTCGCGGCGCAGGCGGGCGGCTGGCAGGCAACGTCGTCAACGCCGCGTTCGTCCGGCAACGGCGCCCAGGTGCTGGAGCCGGCCGGGGCGACTGCCACGGCGGTACGTATGACGCCGCAGTCCGCAGACCGCTTCCTGGAAGACGTTGTCGCCGATCTGCTCGCGGAGGCGGGCGTCGAGCCGCCGCTGGCCCGTGCGGGCGCGGGGCATCAGGGCGTGCGCGCTTTTCTCGACGCCGCCGGACACCTGTTCGAGATCGCGCCGGCCGATCACGCCACGGTGCTCGCGGCCGGATCGCGCGACGCGCTGTGCGACGTGCTCGCCCGCTCGGGCGGCAAGGCCCGGTGGCTGGCCCGGAAGCAACCGACGCCGTCGGTCGCGGACGGCGTGCCACCGAGTGGCGGGGCGGGGCCCGACGCCGCCGAGATCGAGGCGTTCCTGATCGATTTCGTGGTGGAGCAGACCGGGTATCCGCGTGAGATCGTGGAACTGGGCGCCGACCTGGAGGCGGATCTGGGAATCGACAGCATTCGCAAGGCGCAGCTGTTCGGCGAGATCGGTCAGAAGTACGGGCTGACGGCGGACGACAGCGTATCGCTCGACGAGTTCCCCACGCTGCGGCACCTGCTCGACTACCTGCTGCCGCGGGTCGGAGCGAACCGCGGCGGGGCAGTGGCTGCGGCGGTCGCGGCGCCGACCCGTGGCCCCGTGCCCGCCGGCAACGGCCATGCCTCGAACGGCCATGCCGCGGCGAGTCGCGCCGTGCAGGCGGTGGCGTCGGCCGCACCGGCGGCCGACGGTCTGGCCGTGGAGCTGGAGACGTTCCTGATCGATTTCGTGGTGGAGCAGACCGGGTATCCGCGTGAGATCGTGGAACTGGGCGCCGACCTGGAGGCGGATCTGGGAATCGACAGCATTC
>JBIKND010000241.1:0-4392 GCA_044358905.1 Pirellulales bacterium
CCCCGGGCTTCCGCCCGGGGCTTATTGGGGGACGAACCACGTTGGCCACAAAGCCCCCGGCGGGAGCCGGGGGACACGGCGGTCGGAGACCGCCGCTACAGGAGGCCGGGAACCTTTTTCATCCCGAGCGCATCCTAGTTGGCAGCACCGCCTTCGCGTTCCCCGGAGCCCCCGTCATGTCGCCTGCCTACGTCCTCACCCTGGCCCTCTGCCTTGGCCTGTCGCTCGCCGCCTGCGTCACGGCCTCCGCGGCCGATCCCCAGCCGGCCGCCGAAGCGCTGCCCCTGAAAAAGGTCGTGCTCTTCACCTCGGGCGTCGGGTTCTTCCAGCACGCCGGCACCGTCACCGACGACGCCACGGTGGAGATGAAGTTCGCGGCGGACGATATCAACGACCTCCTCAAGAGCATGGTCCTCGAAGACCTTGGCGGCGGCACGGTCTCGACCGTCAGCTACGCCTCTCGCGACCCGATCACGAAGACGCTCGGCACGTTCGCCGTGAACCTCACCGACAATCCGTCGCTGGGCCAGATCCTGGCGCGGCTGCGGGGCGAGAAGATCGAGGTGGACGCCGCCGCCCCGGCGGCGGGCACGATCGTGGGCGTGGAGAAGCGGACGGTGCCGGCGGGCGAGAACAAGACGGTCGAGAAGGAGTTCGTCACGCTGCTCACGGCCGAGGGACTCAAGACGATCGCCCTCGACACGATCACGCGGATCAAGCTCGTCGATCCGCGGCTCCAGGGGGAACTGGAGAAGGCCCTCGCGGTGCTCGCCCTGGGGCACGACAACGACAAGAAGGCGGTGACGCTGCAGTTCGCTGGCAAGGGCCCGCGGGACGTGCGGGTCGGCTACGTGCAGGAGTCGCCGCTGTGGAAGACGAGCTATCGGCTCGTGGTAGACGACGCGGCGGCGGGAGACGCGCAGGCGAAGGCGCTCTTGCAGGGCTGGGCGATCGTGGAGAACACGACCGACCAGGACTGGAAGGACGTGACGATGACGCTCGTCAGCGGCCGGCCGATCTCGTTCACGATGGACCTCTACCAGCCGCTCTACGTGCCCCGGCCGCAGGTCATGCCGGAGCTGTATGCCTCGCTCATGCCGCAGCTCTACGGGCAGGATCTGGAGAGTGACGCGGAGGAGTTTCGTCGGGCGGCACGGGACCGGTCTCGCGGGGACATGTTGGGGGGCGGGAAGCAGGACGGCAGGTTCAACGGGAGGGAACTCGCGAAGGCCGCCGCGGCACCGGCCGCGCGGATGCCAATGGCCGATAAGGCGGCCGAGCGGGAACAACGGATGCGCGAAGGCGCCGCCAGCATCCAGAGCATGGCGGCGGGCTCGAACCTCGGCGAGCTCTTCCGCTACGAGATCGCCAAGCCCGTGACGATCGAACGGCAGCGGTCGGCGATGCTGCCGATCGTGGGCGAGCGGGTGGAGGTGGAGAAGGTCGCGATCTACGACGACCGCGTGCTCGCCAAGCACCCGCTTTCGGGGCTGCGGCTCGTGAACTCCACGAAGCTCGACCTCATGCAGGGCCCGGTGACGGTGTTCGAGGCCGGCGCCTACGCCGGCGACGCCCGGGTCGAGGACATGGCCCCCGGCAGCGAGCGGCTGGTGAGCTACGCCGTCGATCTCGACGTCGAGGTGAATCCCCGCATGGAGCAGAAGCCCGAGGAGATCGTGGCCGTGAAGATCGCCAAGGGCACGCTCGTCGCCACGCGGAAGTACGCCCGCACGAAGGTCTTCGAGATCAAGAACTCGTCGGCCAAGCCCGTGAAGCTGCTCGTCGAGCACCCGCGTGAAGGCGGGTGGATTCTCGTCGCCCCCACCGAGGCGGCCGAGACGACCCGCGACCGCTACCGCTTCGCCGTCACGGCCGAGCCGGGGAAGCCCGCGAAGCTCGAGGTGGCGGAGGAGCAGCAGGGCGTGCAGCACGTGGCCCTGACGAACATCGACGACAACACGATCCTGTTCTACGTCCGCGCCAAGGCGACGAGCCCGAAGGTCAAGGAGGCGCTCGAGCAGGTGATCGCGAAGAAGCGGGCGATCGAGGAGATCGTGCGCAAGAAACAGGAGCGGGAGCGGGAGATCCAGGTCGTCGAGCAGGAGCAGAACCGGATCCGGCAGAACATGGCCCAGCTCGACCGCACGAACGAGCTGTATGCGAAGTACGTGAAGAAGTTCGCCGAGCAGGAGGACCGCGTGGAGGCCCTCCGCAAGGAGATCGCCGACCTCGTGACGCAGGAGCAGGAGGCGCGGAAGGCCCTCGACGAGTATCTTCTGACGGTGACGCTCGAGTGACCGTGTTGACGCATGGCCTGTCTGCGTGGCGGGTCGGGGATGCCTTGCGGAAGGCGCTCGGCGAGGCGAAGGTGGACAAGATCGCGATCGACGTCGCCAATCGGGTCTGGGTGCAACAGGGCAAGAAGCTGGAAGGGGAGTTCACGACGCTTCTCGCCGACCGCTTCGGAGCGGCAGCGGGCAGCGTGGACTTTGCCGGCGCCACCGGGGCGGTGCTGTTCGCGGGTGTGGTCACCGACCCGCGGTGACGCGGCTTACGTCGACGTGCGGCCGCGGGAGGCCCAGGCGCGGGCCAGGCGGATCGCGGCGGCGATCTGCTGGTCGAAGAGCTCGGCCGTGAGGCCGTCGAGGGCGACCGTGCCCGCCGCGTCGAAGGCGGTCGGCGGCAGGTAGAGGAACTGCGGCACGATCACGCAGCGGTGGTCCACCATCAGCGCGTTGGCCAGGGGCAGGGGGGCGAGGAACGAGCGGTCGCCGCCGGCGTTGGCCACGAACGTCACCACCTTGTCCTTCCAGGCGTCGTTGGTGACCTCGACGAAGTTCTTCGCCGCCGCATTGGGCTGGTAGTTGTAGACCGGGAAGCACATCGCGATCAGGTCGGCCGCCCGCACGCGGCGGGTCATGACGTGCACCCGCTCGTCCTGGTAGCAGGCGAAGCCGTCGCACGCGGGCAGCGGCTCGGTCGCCAGGTCGATCAGGTCCACGGACAGCCCCTCGGCCGCGAGCCGGGCGGCGATCGTGTCGGCGGCGGTCCGCGTCTTGCTTCCCGGCTTGAGGGCGGTGGAGACGACGACGGCGTGCAGTTCGGGGGTGGTGGGTGTCATCGCGGTTTCGTCCTTGGGTGCTTCTGCGGTCAGTCGCCGGCTCGGGGACGGCAAAAGTCTCCTCGCTGTGGCCGCGGCGGCCACACGCTCGTCGAGCGTTCGCCGATCCCCTCGCCTCCTCGTCCGGTTCTTCACGGATCGATGGACGACTTCAAGTCAGACTCCATCATGCCTCGCAATCGGTCACTTCGTCCACGTCGGCGGCGGGGTCGCGGCCGGGGCCGTCGGCCGCATAGAAGCGGTCGAGGACGGTCTGCCAGTCGGCGTTGACCTTTACTCCGATGAAGGCGTCGCGGACAGCGAGGTGGTCGGGGTGGACGCGGGCATATTTGATGGCGAACTTCCGCATGCTGCGGCCGGCCACGGCCTCGCCGTGGAGCTCCATGGAGAGGGCCCAGTGCTCGCGGAGCACGTCCCGCTGCTCGTGGATCGTGGGCGGCGGCAGCAGCGGCTCGCCGGCCAGAAGGGCGAGGGTCTGGCGGAAGATCCAGGGGTTGCCGATCGCGCCCCGGGCGATGCTCACGCCGTCCACGCCGGTGCGCTCGAGCATCGCCACGCAGGCCGCCGCCGAGAATAGGTCGCCCGAGCCGATCACGATGCGGTCGCCCGCGTGCCGCTTCACCGCCGCGAGAAACTCCCAGTCGCTCGGGCCGACGTACTTCTGCTGCACGGTCCGGCCGTGGACGGTGATCGCCGCCGCGCCGCGGGCGAACGCGCCGTCGAAGATCGTCCAGAAGTTGTCGCGGCTGGCGGCCGAGTCGTCGAGGCCGCGGCGCATCTTGAGCGTCACGGGCACGTGCGGCGGCACGGCGTCGCGGACTTTCGCCACGATCTCCAGGGCCGTGTCCGGCTGCGACAGCAGGTAGCCGCCGCGGCAGCGGCCGAGGACCTTCTTCACGGGGCAGCCGAAGTTGATGTCGATGACGTCGTAGCCCTCCTCCACGAGCCGCCGCGCGGCCGGGGGAAAGTCGTCGGGATTCGAACCCATCAACTGGCCGCCGACCGGATGTTCCTCGGCGGCCACCGCGAGGCGGGCAGAGTTGCGCGGGCTGCGGCCCGCCTCCATCACGAACCGGTCGAGCAGCACCTCGCCGAGGGCGTAGGCCGCGCCGTGGCGGCGGGCGAGCACCCGCATCGCCCGATCGCTGTAACCCGAGAGGGCGGCCTGCACGACGGGCGATTCGAGGGCCACGGTGCCGATGACCGGGCCACGCCGGACGGCGGCCGCCGCATCGCTCACGTCAGCACCGGGCACATGTCGAACCACGTCC
>JBIKND010000079.1:0-15672 GCA_044358905.1 Pirellulales bacterium
CCGCCGAACAATTATTAGGCGGAATCTTCGCCGGCATAAACGGTTTTTGACGCCGCCTAATCCGACGCCGGTGTCCGGATAAACCGACTTCGATGCCGGATAACACGGCATGCTCTCTTCGGGAGAGTAGTGGCGGAAGTCCCATGGAGTCAAGAGTTTAAGGGCCGGCAAGGCGGGCTGCGTGTCGCCCGGATGTCGGTATTAGGCGGCGATTCGTGCGGCCATTCGTACGGCGAATAGGGCGGCGAAGGCTCACGGCCTCGGCGGGCCATGGATGGCGTGGGGCGGGGAAGGACGACTCGCCGCAGGAGGCGGCGGTCGTCGATCGAGCGAACCCTTGGCGTTCGCTCCGATCGACAAGCCTCGGCGGGCCATGGATGGCCGCCGAGGCGCTCAAGAAAGATGTCCGCGCTTGGGTGAGCGAAGGCGGATCGCTCACCCAAGCGGCGGAGCACCCTTCTGGTTTGTGTGAGCCAGGCGACGCGCCCGTCGCAACGCCGACGACGAAATAGAGGTGCAAAGAGCGTGCCAAAGCTGTCTGGGGCTTGGCCGATTCGGCGCGCGGCCCGTCCGACGGCTGAAATCGTGCTGATTTCGCGACTGTCATGCCGGGTGCACTCGCACGGCCGAGCGGCCGTCGCCCGATTCGCGCGCACGGCGTGACCACGAAGCGGGCAGCGGCAGTCAGAACGTGACCACCGGGCCGGGGACCGAGGCCGCTTCAGACGTCGGCGATTCGCCGCTCTGGCGGGCGACGTCTTCGTCGAGCAGGGCGGCGAGGGGGGCGTGGTGTGGCACTCCCGCCCGCGTCAGAAAATTGGCGAGCAGGCGGAACCCGTGCCGCGTGAGGATCGACTCGGGGTGGAATTGCACGCCGTAGACGGCGTGCCGCTCGTCGGCGATGGCCATGATCGTGCCGTCGGCAGTGCGGGCCGTCGCCACGAGCCCGTCCGGCAGCGACTCGGCGACCACAAGTGAGTGGTAGCGACACGCGGTCATCGGGCTGGGAATGCCCGCGAACAGATCGACGCCGTCGTGGAACACGTCGCTCGTGCGGCCGTGCACCGGCTCGGCGGCCCGATCGATGCGGCCGCCGAAGGCAGCGGCGATCGCCTGGTGGCCGAGGCAGACGCCGAGGATCGGCACGCGGCCGCGGAAGGCCCGCACCACTTCCATCGAGCAGCCCGCCTCGGCGGGCGAACAGGGCCCCGGCGAGATGACGATCGCCTGCGGCGCCCGGGCGACGACGTCGGCGACGCCGGTCGTGTGGCTGGGCAGCACGACCGTCGGCACGCCGAGCAGCTCGAAGTGGCGGGCGAGGTTGAAGACGAAACTGTCGCGATTGTCGAGGACAATGATCATGACGCGGCCTCCGGCGCCGCTAGGCCGAGCGCGTCGAGTACCCGCAGCATGCCCTCGGTCTTGTGCAGCGATTCGGCGTGCTCGGCGGCCGGGTCGCTGGCCGCGGTGATGCCGCCGCCCGCCGCGAACGAGATCGTGCCGGGGCCGACCACGAGCGTGCGGATGAGGAGGTTGAAGTCGGCGGCGCCGTCGAGGCCGAGGTAGCCGAGCGAGCCGCAATACGCCCCGCGGGCGACGCCCTCGAGCGCCGAGATGATCTCGCAGGCGCGGTGCTTGGGAGCGCCCGTGACGCTCCCGCCCGGGATCGCCGCCTCGAAGGCGTCGAGCGGACCGAGGCCCGGCCGCAGCCGGCCGGCCACGATGGAGACGAGGTGCTGCACGTAGCGATACCGCTCCAGGCGGCAGAGCGCCTCCACTCGCACGCTCGCCGGCACGCAGACGCGGGCGAGGTCGTTGCGCACGAGATCGACGATCATCACGTTCTCGGCTCGGTCCTTGGCGCTGGCTTCGAGATCGGCACCCGCGTAGAGGTCGGCCTCCGGGCTGGCGATCATTCGCCGCGTGCCCTTGATGGGGTGCATGCGCACGACGCCGCCGCGAACCTGAAGGAACCGCTCCGGCGACATGCTGGCCAGCGTGCAGCCGCCGGCGGCGAAGAAGCCCGCGAAGGGGGCCGGGTTCGCGCGGCGGGCGGCGGCATAGACCGCGAGCGGATCGACGTCGGCCGTCACCGTGAACCGCTGGGCGAGATTGGCCTGAAAGATGTCGCCGGCGCGGACAAACTCGATCCCGGCACGGACCATCTCCAGGTAGCTCGCGCGGGAGTGCGTCGAGCACACGCCCGGATGCCCGGGCAGTGGGTGGCCGACGCCGGGAGGTGCCGCGTGGTGGACCCGTCGCGGGGCGGCGGGCGGCGGCGCGGCGGAAAGGACGGCGTCGAGCCGCTCCGCCGCGCGGTGGCGGCGGGCCACGGGACCGGCCGCGGGCACGCCCTGCGAGAGGAACCAGCCACGGCCGAGATCGTGGTCGAAGGCGAACACGACGTCGTAGACGTGCAGCGACACCAGTGGCACCGCCGGGTCGCGGGACGCCGCCGTGGGAAGCCCGAGCCTGGTCAGGCCGCACTCGTAGGCCGCGAATCCCGCGACGCCTCCCTGGAAGGGCGGCAGGCCCGGAATCGTGGGGCTCTTCAGGTCGGCGAGCAGCCGTCGGAGCTGCGCGAAGGCGGCGGCGAGGGCCGCGGCGTCGGTGACGAGGTCGCCGGTCTGCTCCACGTGCACCGAATGGATCGGGTCGGCGGCGACGAACGAATGGCGGCCGAGCCGCGGCGGCTCGGAACCGTCGGCGGCCGGCTCCACGGCGTCGTGGGCGGCGCTCTCGAGGAAGATCGCGTGCGGCAGCGAGGCCAGCCGGGCGAAGACGTCCGGCGGCGCGAGGCCGGCGTGCGTTTCGGCCACCAAGGCGCCCGACGGCGTGAACCAGCGGCGCGCGACCCACGGGGCGGCGGATGCGATGTGTGATTCGGCGACGGCCATGACAGCCATGATACGGCCTGCAAGCCGGGAGTCTGCGGGCTTGGCCTGCGGGGGCACGACGGTCGGAGAGGTACGGCGGTCAGAGACCGCCGCTACAGGGGGCCCGGCGGTCAGAGACCGCCGCTACAGGGGGCCCGGCGGTCAGAGACCGCCGCTACAGGGGGCAGACGGCGGTTATTCTGCCGTGTCGGCCGGCAGGGGCCGCGTTACGTGGCCTCTTTGCCGGCGGCCTTCGCGACCGCGGCCGCCGCCTTCGATGGGCCGTGGCCGATCTCTGGCGCCGTGAGGTGGCCCCAGTCGAGCGCCTGATCCTGGCGGTAGTCCTTGCCCAGCGTGAGCGCCGTGACGGCCTTGGCCATCTCGTAACCGAGGTAGAAGGCGTGGCCTGGGTCGACGTCGGTGCGGCCGGCGACGCCGAGCTGCTCGAAGAGCGCGAAGGGATCACGGGCCTGGAGATGCAGGCCCGCGCCCACGAGATGGATCTCGCCCCGCTCGGCGAAGATGCGGAAGTTGGGGTCGCGGATCGACGCCGCGAGGTGGTCGAGCGTTTCCTGGCCGTGCTCCTGCGGCTTGCCCGCGCGGAGCGTGATCAGCCGCGGCTCCACGTGCTTGGGAAGCGTGCGGTTGGTGACGGCGTGCCAGGCCAGCTGCCGCGCGAGGTCGCACTCGCGGACGCTGCTTCTCGCCCAATGGATGACCTCGGTGGTGAGCACCGACCGGATCCCGACCTCCTGGCAGAAGCCGATGAGCAGGGCGTTGACGCCGGCCGAATCGACGTCGGTGAGCTCGGTGAGGTTGCCGATGCCCATCATCATCGCGGCGGCGGGATGGCGGCGGCGGACGTCGAGGTAGCGGCCCAGGCTCGCCGCGAAGCCGAATCCGATCGGCTCGAGCACGGGATCGAGCCGGAAGGGCACGCCCGCCCGGGCGAGCGACTCGATCGTCGCCTCGAAACCCTCGAGCGTTTCGGGCACGTCCGGCACGGCGACCACTTCGCAGCCCCAGTCGGCCGCGGCGGCCACGTTCGTCGAGTTGACGGAGAGCACGAGCGTGGCGCCGGCCCGGGCGGCGGCGGCGATCTCCACCGGCTCGAAGCTGTCGATCGACACGGCGAAGCCCTCGGCCACGAGCATCCGCACCGCGTCGCCCACACCCCCCCACACGCTGCCGGGGTCGCAGCCGACGTCGATCCGGTCGGCGCCCGCGGCCCGCAGGCGGCGGGCCTCGGCGAGCAACGCCGCGGCGGAGAGCCGCGGGGCGTGGTTGATCTCGGCGATGATCTCGATGTCGTGGCGGCCGTAGCCGGAGAGATCGCGGGACGCCTGGCCGAAGAACTCATCGAGCCGCCGCAGGTCCTCGGGCCCGCGTTCGACGGGCACCGCCGTGACCGCGGCGAAGGCGTCGAGCGGCCCGCGGCAGGCGCCGGGGATCAGCACCCGCGTCGTGCCGGGGGGCACCTCCAGCCGGCGGGCGATCCAGGCGGTGGTCATGAGCGCGGCGACGGTGATATGCATCACCTGCACGCTGCACTCGAAGCCCACCTGCGGCGCGAGCCGCTCGAGCGCCTGACGCAGCGAGTGCTCGGCGAGGCGGCCGGTGACGAAATGGATGTGGGGGCGCGCGGGGGTCACGGGAACTTCCGGACGATGGGACTTAAGAGTCTACGTTCCGGATGCGTGCGTCTCTGTAGCGGCGGTCTCTGACCGCCGAAATGCGAGACGAGGCAGGGGCACGGCCATGTAGCGGCGGTCTCTGACCGCCGAAATGCGAGACGAGGCAGGGGCACGACGGTCGGAGACCGCCGCTACAGGGGGCAGGGTAGACTGGACCGCATGATTCTCGAAGGACTCGTGACGACGCTCGACGCCGCCGGCGGCATGCACGTGGCCGCGATGGGCCCCTGGGTCGACGACGACCAGCGGGCCGCCGGCGCGATCGCCACCCTCGTGCTGCGGCCCTTTGGCACGAGCCAGACGGCGGCGAACCTGGCGCGGCATCCGGAGGGCGTGTTCCACCTCACCGACGACGCCCTGCTGCTGGCGCGGGTCGTGGCGGGGCGGCTCGACGCGCCGCCGCAGGCGCGGGCCGCCACGCGGGTTCGCGGCCACGTGCTCGCCGATGCCTGCCGGGCCTACGAGTTTCGGATCGAGGCGGCCGACGGGTCGGAGGAGCGGGCGCGGCTCGTGGCCCGCGTCGTGCAGGAGCACGACCTGCGGCCGTTCCTGGGGTTCAACCGCGCGGCCCACGCCGTGGTCGAGGCGGCCATCCTCGTCACGCGGCTGCACCTCACCGGCGCGGCTGCGGTCGTCGCGCGGCTCGACGACCTGCAGCCGCTGGTGGACAAGACCGGCGGCCCACGCGAGCGTGAGGCGTTCGCACTGCTGCGGGATGTCGTCGCGGCCCACGGCGCCGGCTGAAACGTTGGCTATGATCGTGGATCCACCACGGATTTCCCCCATGCCCAACGCCGTCGAAGTTCGCACGCCCGCTCGCCTCCACCTGGGCATGATGTCGTTCGGCGTGCCGACGGTGCGGGCCTTCGGCGGCGTGGGTGTGATGGTCGACCGGCCGGGCGTGCACGTGCGGCTGCGCCGAGCGGAGCGGTTCGAGGCCCGCGGGCCGCACGGCGAACGGGCACTGCGGTTCGCGCAGGCCTGCGTGCAGGGATGGGGGCTCGAGAAAGCCGGCTGTGCGATCGAGGTGCTCGCCGCGCCGCGCAGCCACGTCGGCCTCGGCAGCGGCACGCAGCTCGGCCTGGCGATCGCGGCCGGCATGCGGCACCTGTTTCGCGGCCCGCCTGTTCATGAGGCGCCGGGCACGCCCCATCCCGCCCAGGAGCCGCCGCGGCCGTCGGACCACGACTGGCTCTTCGACACGAGCGACGCGCTCGCGCTGGCCCGGCTGGTGGGCCGCGGCCGGCGGTCGTGCGTGGGTGTCTACGGCTTCAGCCGCGGAGGACTGATCGTCGAGGCCGGCCGGTCGATCGCGGTGCCGGATGCCCATGACGACGCCAAGCGGGAGTTCTCGCCGATGGTGGCGCGGGTGCGTTTGCCGTCGAACTGGCGCTGCGTGGTGATCGTGGGCCGAGATGTCGTCGGCCTGCACGGCGAGGCGGAGAAGGCGGCGTTCGCACGGCTGCCGCCGGTGCCGACGGAGGTGTCGGCGGAGCTGGCGCGGATCGCGCTTTTGGAGCTGTTGCCTGCGGCGGTGGAAGGGAAGTTCGCGGAGTTCGCCCGGGCCGTGCGCACCTACGGCACCCTGGCCGGCAAGCCGTTCGAGACGGAATCGCGCGACCTGTCGCACGCCGTCGCGACGGAGCGACTCCTGGAACTGCTCGAAGAACTCGGCTTCCCCGGCTGCGCCCAGAGCAGTTGGGGGCCGGCGGTTATGGTCTGCTGCGAGACGCTGGATTCGGCCGGGCAGCTCGTCGAGGCGCTCGATGGCCTCGGCCTGGCCGAGCATCACGACATCGTGATCGCCCGCTTCGACCCGCAGGGGGCGGCCCTGCGGGAAGTGGGCTAGCCGTCAGGCCGGCTGGCGGACGTCGAGACCGTAGGCCACGAGAACCTGTCGCAGCCGGGCGGCGAGCGGGGCCTCGAGGCTCACCAGCGGCAGCCGCACGTCGCCGGTGTCGCGGCCGAGCATCGCCATCGCGGCCTTGATGGGGATCGGGTTGCTCGCCAGGCCGAGCAGGTCGCGGCCGAGACCGAAGAGCTTGTGGTGCAGGGCCCGGGCGCGGACGAGGTCGCCGGCGTCGAAGGCGTCGCAGAGGGCCTTCATGTCGCCGGGCACGATGTTGCCCACCACCGAGATCACGCCCCGGCCGCCGATCGCCAGCAGCGGCAGCGTCATGCTGTCGTCGCCCGAAAGCACGGTGAGGTCGGTGGCGGCGAGGACCTGGGAGGCCTGGTCCATCATCCCCGTCGCCTCCTTGACCATCGCGATTCCCGGCAGCTCGGCGAGCCGAAGGATCGTCTCGGGCTCGATGTTGCGGCCGGTGCGGGCGGGAATGTTGTAGACGCAGATCGGGATGTCCACCGCCTCGGCGAGCGCCTTGAAGTGCTCGTAGATGCCCTGCTGCGTGGGGCGGTTGTAGTAGGGACCGACGACGAGGGCCGCGTCGGCCCCCGCCTTGGCGGCGTACTTCGTGAGCCGCACGGCCTCGGCCGTCGAGTTGCTGCCGGTGCCCGGCATGACGAGCAGCCGGCCGGCGGCCGCCTCGATGCTCTCGGCGATCACCCGCTCGTGTTCCTCGTGCGTGAGCGTGGGCGATTCGCCCGTGGTGCCCACGGGGCAGATGCAGGTGGTGCCCGCCCGGGCCTGGAACTCGACCTGCTCGCGGAGCCGCGCCGTGTCGACGGAGCCGTCGCGGAACGGCGTGACGATGGCGACGGAGAGGCCGGCGAACTTCTCGGCGCGGGTGGGCATGCGGCGGGATCCCTCGTATGCTGCGGCGGATGTCGGGGTGTGAAAGATGACGTTCTATGATTTTCAGCGGCGGCCGGCAAAGGGTGCGGGGTACGGCGGCGGCAGGCCGCGGGCGGCGGCGGTGGCCGCGGCCGAGCGGATCGTCGCGGCCGGCGGCAGCCGAGCGGCGATCGGCGTCGTGCTCGGCACCGGCCTCGGCGGCCTGGCCGATCGGCTCGGCGACTCCTGGGTGATGCCGGCCGCGGAGACCGGCTGGCTGGCGAAATCGACGGCCACGGGCCACGCCGGCCGGATCGTCTGCGGCCGGCTCTACGGCGTGCCGATCGCGATGCTGCAGGGCCGCGTCCACGGCTACGAGGGATTTCCTCCGGAGACCCTCTCGCGCGGCACCGAACTGCTCGCCGCGCTCGGCGTGCGCACGCTCCTGCTGACCAACGCCTCCGGCGGCCTGCGGCCCGACATGCAAAGCGGCGAACTCGTGGTCGTCACCGATCATCTCGACTTCGTCCGCCGGCCATGGGATGCGGCGATCGAGCCCGCGGCAGACGTGGAGCCGACCACGGGCTACGACCCGCGGCTGGCCGACCTGGCGATGGAGGCGACGCGGCGGGTGGACGCCGTCGCCCGCTGCGGCGCGTATGCCTTCCTCTCCGGGCCGAGCTACGAGACGCGGGCCGAGTATCGGATGCTGCGGAAGTTCGGCGCCGACGTGGTGGGAATGTCGACGGTGCCGGAGGTGGTGGCGGCGCGGCGGATGGGGCTGAAGGTCGCTGTGTGCTCGGTCGTGACGAACGTCGCGCGGCCCGACGCCCCGACGCTCACCGACGCCGAGGACGTCTGCCAGATGGCGGCCGACGCCGGCGAGGGCGTGTGGGCGATCATCGAGGCGCTGGCCGGCCAGGCTGCCGGTCGGCCACGCTGCGGGTCGTGCTGACGCGTCAGCCTGCCTGCGAGTCGCGGGCCGCCTGCGTGGCGGCCGCGTCGGCGGGGGTGCCGGCGTCGCCCCGGCGCGGGGCGGCGGGGCCGATGATCTCCACGACCTCGGTGTCGTCGAGCATCTCTCGGGTCTCGAGGGCGCCGGCGAGGCTGTCGAGCTTGTCGCGGTGGTCGGAGAGGAGCTTCGTGGCCCGCTCGGCCGCCTCGCCGAGCAGCCGCGACACCTCTTCGTCGATGATCCGCGCGGTGGCCTCGCTGAACTCCCGCTGCTCGTAGACGTCGCGGCCGAGGAAGGGATGCTCGTTGGAGGTGGCACAGGCCACCGGGCCGACTCGCTCGCTCATCCCCCAGTGGGCCACCATCTTGCGGGCGATCCGCGTGGCCTGCATGAGGTCGTTTTCCGCGCCCGCCGAATACTCGCCGAACACCAGCTTCTCGGCGGCCCGCCCGGCGAGGATGAAGACGAGGCGGTTGTGGAGGTCGGACTCGCCGATGTTCATCCGGTCTTCCTCGGGCACGAGCTGCGTCACGCCCAGGGCGCGGCCGCGGGGGATGATCGTCACCTTGTGGAGCTTGTCCACGCCCGGCAGGAGCCAGGCGCCCAGGGCGTGGCCCGCCTCGTGGTAGGCCGTCATCTTTTTCTCGCGGCCGGCCAGCACCTCCTCGCGCTTCGGGCCCATGAGAACCTTGTCGCGGGCGTAGTCGAAGTCGGAGGAATCGACGGCGTTCTTGTCGTGCCGCGTGGCCCACAGCGCGGCCTCGTTGACGAGGTTGCGGATGTCGGCACCGGTGAGGCCCACCGTCGCCCCGGCGAGCCGGTCGAGATCGACGTCGGCGGCCAGCGGCACGTTTCGCGTGTGGACCTTGAAGAGGGCGAGGCGGGCCTTCTGGTTGGGGCGATCGACGGTCACATGGCGGTCGAAGCGGCCGGGCCGGAGGAGCGCGGGGTCGAGCACGTCGGGGCGGTTGGTGGCGGCGAGGATGATCACGCTCTCCGACGGGCTGAAGCCGTCCATCTCGGAGAGGATCTGGTTGAGCGTCTGCTCGCGTTCGTCGTGGCCGCCGCCGAGGCCAGCGCCGCGAACGCGACCCACGGCGTCGATTTCGTCGATGAAGAGGATGGCCGGGGCGTTGTCCTTGGCCGTCTTGAAGAGGTCGCGGACCCGCGAGGCGCCCACGCCCACGAACATCTGGATGAACTCGCTGCCCGAGATCGAGAAGAAGGGCACGCCCGCCTCACCGGCCACGGCCCGGGCGAGGAGCGTTTTGCCGGTGCCGGGCGGGCCCATGAGGAGCACGCCCTTGGGCACCCGGCCGCCGAGCCGCTGAAACTTCTTGGGGTCTTTGAGAAACTCGACGATCTCCTGGAGATCCTGCTTCACCTGCTCGAGGCCCGCGACGTCGGCGAAGGTGACGGTCTTGTCACCGGCGCCGTAACGCTTGGCAGGCGACTTGGAGAAGCCGCCGAGGAAGCCGGTGTTGCCCAGCGGATCGCGGGCCCGGCGGAGCGTCATCCAGAAGCCGGCCATGAGCAGCAGCGGCACGAGCAGATAGAGGCCGAGCAGGAAGCCGGTCGGGTCGTCGGGCGACCGCGTGGCCTTGCGGATCTCGTCGTGCTCCTGCATGAGCCGGTCGAAGCTCTCGCGGAGGTAGGGATTGAGGTCGAGCTGGAACGTCTTGACGTTCTTCAGGCCCGGCTTCGCCTCGGCCGGGGCCTCCTTGAGTTCGCCCACGAGCCGGTCGCCGGTGAGCTCGATGGCGGCGACGTTGCCCGCCTTCACCTGCTGCACGAACTCGTCGTAGCGCATCGCCGGACGCCCGGTGGCCGCCCCGCTGGTGAGGTAGGTGGCAAGGGCGAGTGCCGCGAGAATAAGGAGAACGACCGCGGGCATGCCGAGCGGTCGGCCGAGCACGGGCGGGGTGTTCGACGGCCCCTTGGGCCGCGGGGCGGAATCCATGTGCCGATTCGTCCTGGCGGGGTCGGGCGCGGCCGGGTGGAACGGGCCGCGGGAAAGCAGACAGTGTAGTGTATGCGGGTGGTCCACCAACGGCCCGCGATCACGGGCGGAAGATAGCCCGGCCTGGGTTACGGGCCGCGGTCGGGAACGGTTCACGGAGGAGCGGACAGGAGGTGGTCATGCAGGACGGCGAAGTGCGTCCCAACGGACGGCGCGGCGTGGTGGCCGTGACGCGACGTGGCGAACGATTCCTGGCGATCCGCCGCGGCCTGACCGTGGTGGCGGGGGGCACGATTTGCTTCCCGGGCGGTCACGTCGAGCCGGGGGAGGAGGAGCACGAGGCGGTGGTCCGCGAGTGCCGCGAGGAGCTCGAGGCGGTGGTCGAGGCCCACGAGTGCGTCTGGCGGAGCATGACGAGCTGGGGCACGGAGCTGGCGTGGTGGACCGTCACGCTGCACGGCGACAACGAGCTCGTGCCGCACCCGATCGAGGTCAGCGAGATCCTCTGGCTGTCGGCCCGGGAGATGATGGAACATCCGGACGTGCTGGAGGGGAATCGGCCGTTTCTCGAGGCGGTGATGGCGGGACGGGTTCCGGTGTGAGGCCGGCCGCTTCCGGGGCGCCGCGGAGGTCGATGATTCCGGTGAAGGCGCTTTTGCCTTCGCGGGGCGGTTCGCGCGGCGCCGGCGGTGGGGCGCCGGTGTCGAGCAGCGTGCGGAGGCGGTTGGACGGCCGCGGTGGTGCGGCCGGCTCCTCGTGGCTCACGGGGGCGACGGATGGATCGCGGATCGGGCGCCGCCCGGCCGCGAGCCGCGTGTCGGTGAGCCAGCCTTCGAGCACGGCGCGTTCGCGGGGCGTGAGCGGCGTCATCACGAGCGTGCGCGACGTCGTCTCGGCCGGGTGACGCACGGAAAGCCGCTGCACGAGCGGCGCCGGGTCGCCGTCGGGGCCGAGCAGGTCGCGGAACGCGGCGGCATTGGCGAGGGTGTGGGCGCTCGTGGCCGGCTCGCGGTGGAACAGCGGGGCGTGGCCCCGCGGGCCACCGTGGCAGGCGCCCGTGGCACACCTGTTGAGGAGCAGCGGTTGCACCTGGCGCGTGAAGCGGCTCACGAGGTCCGGGGGCAGGTCGGCGGCTCCGGCGGGCGTGGCCAGGGCAACGCAGCACGCGGCAGCCGGGAGGAAGAGCAGCGGGACGCGGCGCGGCCGGCGGGAGACGGGCTTCATGGCGCGGGAGGGTAGGGGGGCGGCCACGGCGTCGCAACCCGGGCTGGTTGTGGCGTTGTACGGCCGCTACATACACTCCCCGTGCCGCGGTTTTACCGCTTCGATCCCCCGCAGCCCCACCTGGAGACGACCCAGCCCATGGAACGGACGTTCGTGATGTTCAAGCCCGACTGCCTGGAGCGCGGCCTGCTCGGCAGGATTCTCGTGCGGTTCGAAGAGAAAGGACTGCGGCTGGTGGCGATGAAGATGCTGCGGGTCACGCCCGCGCTCGCCAAGCAGCACTACGCCGAGCACGTCGAGAAGCCGTTCTATCCGGGGCTCGAGGAGTTCATCACTGCGTCGCCCGTGGTGGCGACCGTGTTTCAGGGGCCGGAGGTGATTCGCGTCGTCCGCGAGATGCTCGGCGCCACCAGCGGCCTGAAGGCGGCGGCCGGCACGATCCGCGGCGACTACTCGTCGAGCCGGCAGATGAATCTCGTCCATGCCTCCGATTCCCCCGAGTCGGCCGCCCGCGAGATCGGCATCTACTTCAAGGCCGACGAGATCCTCTCCTGGGATCCGTCGCTGGCCTGCTGGTACCAGGCGCCGGGCGAGGCCTGAACCGCCCCATGAGCACGCTCGTCTTCGGGCATCGGAACCCCGACACCGACGCCATCTGTTCGGCGCTTGCCTACGCCGACCTGCTGCGCCGCACCACCCGTCCCGATGCGGTGGCCTGCTGCTGCGGGCCGCCGAACAAGCGCACGGAGTACGTGCTCGAGCGGGCCGGCCTGGCCGCGCCGCGGATCGTGATGGACGTGCGGCCGCAGGTGGAGGACGTGTGCCGCCGCGAGGTGGTGACGGCCGCGTTCGGCGACGCCTTCCACGAGGTCTGGCAGCGGATGAAGGAGGGCGACCTGCGGGCGCTCCCCGTGGTGGACGCCGACCGGCGGGTGGTGGGCGTGATCTCCGTGCTCGAGATGATGGAGCTCTTTTTCCACGACTCGGCCGACGCGGTGAAGGCCCGCACCGTGACCACGAGCCTCGACAAGATCCGCGACGTGCTCGGCGGCGGGTTTCAGCATGCGATCGAGCCCGGGCAGCGGGACGAGCTGCTGGTGATGGTGGGCGCGATGAGCGCCGAGGGGTTCACCGAGCGGATGAAGAAGTATCCGCGGGAGCGGCTGATCGTGGTCTGCGGCGATCGGCCCACGATCCAGCTGCCGGCGATCGAGCACGGCGTGCGGGCGATCGTGATCACCGGCGGGTTCAATCTCTCGGCGGGGCTGGTCGATCTCGCCAAGCTGCGGGGCGTGTCGGTGATCTTGAGCCCGTTCGACACCGTGAACACGACGCTGCGGCTGAAGTCGTCGCAGTTCGTCGATCCGGTGGTCCACACCGACGTGACCACGGTGCCGGGCAAGGCGCCGGTGGCGGAGGCCCGGGCGGTGGCGGAGCGGTCGGCCCAGCCGGTGTTTCCGGTGGTCGGCGACGACGGCCGGCTCGTGGGCTTGGCCTTCAAGAGCGATCTCATCAGCCCGCCGAAACCGCGGCTGGTGCTCGTGGATCACAACGAGCTCGGGCAGGCCGTCAACGGCGCCGACGAGGCGGAGATCGTGGAGGTGCTCGACCATCACCGTCTCGGCGGCGGCCTGAAGAGCACGCAGCCGATCCGGTTCGTGAACGAACCGGTGGGGTCGACGTGCACGCTCGTGGCCCGGCAGTTCCGGGCGGCGGGAATCCGGCCCGAGCCGGGCATCGCGCTGTGCATGGCGTCGGGCATCATCTCCGACACGCTGTACCTGCGCTCGCCCACCACGACCGACGTGGACCGCGAGATCCTCGGCTGGCTCGAGGGGCTGTGCGCCGTCGATCTGGCGACCTACGCGCGGGAGTTCTTCGAGATCGGCTCGGCGTTGCGGTCGAGCCGGCCGGCGGAGGTGATCCGCGAGGACTGCAAGGAGTTCACGGAGCACGGCGTGCGGTTTTCGATCTCGCAGATCGAGGAGACGGGGTTCGACCTGTTCTGGGAGCGGAAGGACGAGCTCCGCGCGGCGCTCGAGGATTTCGCGACGCGGCAGCGACTCGACTTCTCGGCCTTGCTCGTGACCGACGTGGTCACCAACGGCTCGATGCTCCTGCTCTCGCAGGAGTCGGAGGCGTGGGAGGAGACCAACTACCCGCGGCTCGATCCGGGTCTGTATTCACTGAAGGGGATCGTGAGCCGTAAGAAGCAGCTGCTGCCGCTGGTAAGCCAGTTGCTGGCGGCGGCGCGGGCGTGAGCACGGCGGGCTGGTTTGCGACCCGGAGTCCCCCGGCTTCCGCCGGGGGCTTGTTGGATGTGAAGCATCCCATGCTTCAACACGCCCCGGGCGGAAGCCCGGGGACCGGTGCGGCACGGCCTATCCGAACTGCTGTTTCTCCCGCCGGCCGCTCGCGCGGCGTCTACCGCAGCCGGCTGGCGGGCGTGTCGGCCGCGAGGCGGTCGATCATGTCGTGGCAGGCCCGTTCGACGGCGGTCTGCCACTGGTCGGCGGCGAGGCCGGCATTCATCTCGGGACGGGCGTGGGCGAAGATCACGTCGCGGGCGCTGACGACGAGGGCCCCGAGGCCGTCGGCATGGAAGGCGCCGCGGACGTCGGAGGCCCGGCCCCCCTGGCGGCCGAAGCCGGGCACGAGGATCCAGGTGTGGGGCATGGCCGCCCGCAGTTCGTCGAGCTGCTTCGGCCACGTGGCGCCGACGACGGCGCCGACCGCGCCGTAGGTCGCGCCCGCGGCCGTGCGGGCGGCGAGGGCCTCGACGCCGGCGGCGACGTGTTCGTAGAGCGGCCGGCCGTCGCAGGCGAGTTCCTGAAAATCCTTGCTGCCGGGGTTCGAGGTCTTCACGAGCACGAAGATGCCGGCGCCGCGGTCGGCGGCCGTCTTCACGAAGGGCTCGATTGAATCGAGGCCGAGGTAGGGGTTCACGGTGAGGGCGTCGGCGGCCCAGGGGCCGGCGAGCCAGCCGTCGGCGTAGGCCTCGGCGGTGGAGCCGATGTCGCCGCGCTTGCCGTCGGCGAGCACGAGCAGGCCGCGGGTGCGGGCGTGGGCGATCACGTCGGCGAGCGCCGTCATGCCGTGGGGGCCGAGGGCCTCGAAGCAGGCGAGTTGTGGCTTCACGATCGGCACCAGCGGCGCGACGACGTCGATCACGTCGCGGCAGAAGGTCGTGAAGATCGCGGCGAGCGCGGCCGGGTCGGTGACGCTGGCGGCGGCGAGGGCTGGGGGCAGCGACTCGCGGCGCGGGTCGAGGCCGATGCAGGCTGGGGTGCGGCGGCTCGTGATCGCGGCGGCGAGGCGCGGGGCGAACGCGGGCAGGTGGCCGGTGGTGGCGGTCATGGGCGGAGCCCTTGGTGGAGGCGGGAGCGACGGTGGGGAGAGTGTGTCAGCCGGCCGGCGGATTGGCGAGGGGGCGGGGTGGTGCGGCGGTGGCGTCCGGCCTCGCCGTGCGGCTGGCCTCGGGGCGTGGCGGGCCGTAGGGTTCTTTGGAGTCGCAGGGATTCACGGGCCGGCGACGGGTTCCGGCAGGACGCCTCCTCGAGAGCGCGTGGAGGGTGTCATGGGATACGTGGATCCGAATCGACTGGGGATCGTAGCGGCGGTGTTGCTCACGGCGTGGCACGGCATCTGGATGACGCTCGTGGCGGCCGGCGTGGCCCAGCGGGTGGCCGACTTCGTGCTGCGGATGCATGCGATGAAGTCGGACGTGGTCGTGGAGCCGTTCAACGCGGGATCGGCGGTGTTGCTGCTGCTGGCCACGGCGGTCCTGGGCTACGTGGGCGGCGCGGCGGCGGCGGCGCTTTGGAACTGCCTGGGCGCGGTCTGCATGCGGGGCAAGGTGGGGGCTGCGGGCACGGCGGGCCGGATGTGAGCGGGTGCGAGTGGGTGCGGCCCGTGGGTTCCGGCCGCAATGAAGTCGTGTTGAAGCCTGCGGCCGGTTGTGCGATAGTGTCGTCGTCGTGGGGCGGCGGTGCCGTTGGCATCGTCGTCCCGCGGCGGTTTCGGGGCGTGGCGCAGTCTGGCTAGCGCGCTTGACTGGGGGTCAAGAGGTCGCAGGTTCAAGTCCTGTCGCCCCGACTTGCCTTGTATAACCGTCCGGTCTCGGATGGTTGGCGAGGTGTTTGACGATCGGCCGGTGAGGGTCGCACGCCGCCCCGCGACGTGCGTCTCGATCCGGTCGATCCGCCCTTCCGACTGGAAGGGGCTTTCTT
>JBIKND010000242.1:0-4349 GCA_044358905.1 Pirellulales bacterium
ACCTTCTTCTGTAGCGGCGGTCTCTGACCGCCGTGCATCGAAACCGAAATCACCCGTATTCGACGGTCGGAGACCGCCGCTACAGCGAGCGGATCAAGATGGTCACGTTGTCTGTACGCTCCGTGTCACGTGCCTTCACGGCGTTCATGGTCATCGCCACCTCGGCCTTCGCGGCCGAGCCGGCGACGCCGACGCGGAAGGAGTCGCCGCCGGGAAGCGTGGCCGTGGCCTTCGCGGGCGACATCATGCTCGACAACGGGCCCGGCCATGCGGTCGCGTCGGGCCGCGACCCATTCGCCGCCTGCGCCGAGCTGCTCCTCGATGCCGACTTCACCGTCGGCAACCTGGAGTGCGTGCTGGGGAAGGGCGGCAGGCAGGTGCTCAAGGCCTACACGTTCCGTGCCGCCACCGATTCCCCGAAGTATTTGAAGCGGTATTTCTCGGCGGTGGCGGTGGCCAACAACCACGCCATGGACTTCGGGCCCGAGGGGCTCGTGGAGTGCCTGCGGATCCTGGCGGCCGAGGGCATCCCGCAGGTGGGCGGCGGCGCGAATCTGGCGGCGGCCCGGCGGCCGCTCGTCCTCGAGAAGCACGGGCTGAAGATCGCCCTCGTCGCCGCCAACGCCTTCCAGGCGGCGAAGTCGGCCGCGGGAGAGGCGACGCCGGGCGTGGCGCCCTTGGATGAGGCGGCGATCCTCGCCGACATCGCCGCCGCACGGCGGGAGGCCGACTTCGTGGTCCCGTTCGTCCACTGGGGGCCGGAGCTCGTCGCCCAGCCCCGCGCGGCGGATCGTGCGCTGGCCCGGAAGATGATCGACGCGGGGGCCGCGGCCGTGATCGGCGGGCACCCCCACGTCACGCAGACGGTGGACGTGCACGCCGGTGCGCCGATCGTCTACAGCCTCGGCAACTTCGTTTTCGACTATTACCCGGTCGATCCGCCGGAATGGACGGGCTGGGTCGCGCGGCTCACGTTCGCCCAGGGCAAGGCGGTCGCCCTCGAGACCCACGCCGTCGTCCTCGACGCCGCCGGCCTCCCCCGGCCCGCCCGCGAGGATGACTGACCCTCACGCCACGCCGCCCAGGACCGTGGCCCGGGCGACGCGGCCGACGCCGAGCATGTAGGCCGCCGTGCGCAGCGGCACCTTCCGCGATCCGGCCAGCTGCCAGACCTGCTCGAAGGCCTCGCCCAGGATCCGGTCGAGTTCCTGCCGCACGCGGTTGATGCCCCACTGGTAGTGCTGCCGGTTCTGCACCCACTCGAACCAGCTGGCCGTCACGCCGCCGGCGTTGGCGAGAATGTCGGGGAGGACGACGATCCCCTTGCCCTCGAGGATCTCGTCGGCGTCCGGCTCGGTCGGCGCGTTGGCTCCTTCCACGATGATCGGCGCCTTGATGGCCGCCGCATTCGCCGCGGTGATCACGCCGCCGAGCGCGGCCGGGATGAGCACGTCGCAGTCGAGGGCGAGCAGTTCGGCGTTGGTGATCGCCTCGCCCCCGGAAAAACCATCCAGCCGGCCGCCGTGGGCATGGGCATGCCGCAGGAGTTCGAGGACATCGAAGCCCTCGGCGCGGTGGAAGCCGCCGCCGGCGTCGCTCACCGCCACGATCAGGCACTCGGCGTCGTGGAGATACTTCGCCGTGTGCGAGCCGACGTTGCCGAAGCCCTGGATCGCCACCCGCGTGCCGGGAATGCGGCGGCCGAGCCGGCTCAAGAGCTTGAGCGTCAGCGCGCCGACGCCGCGGCCCGTCGCCTCGTCGCGGCCGGGGATGCCGTGGTACTCGACCGGCTTGCCCGTCACGCAGGCGGGCGCGAAGCCGTGGTAGCGGCCGTACTGGTTCATGATCCAGGCCATCGTGTCGGCCGTGGTGCCCATGTCGGGCGCGGGAATGTCGACGTCGGGGCCGAACAGGTCGTGGATCGCGTCCACGAACCGGCGGGTCACCCGCTCCAGCTCCCGTTGCGACCACTTCGCCGGGTCGATCGACACGCCCCCCTTCGCGCCGCCGTAGGGGATGTCCACGACGGCGGTCTTCCAGGTCATCAGCGACGCCAACGCCCGGACCTCGTCGAGATCGACGTGCGGATGGTACCGCAGGCCCCCCTTCATGGGACCGCGGGCGTCGTTGTGCTGCACGCGGTAGCCGATGAGGGTGGCCAGTTCGCCCGAGTCGCGCTCGATCGGGATCTGCACCTGCACCTCGCGCTTCGCCGTCAGCAGCAGTCGCCGCATGCTCTCGGAGAGGTCGAGCTGGTCGGCGGCCCGGTCGAAGTAGATGCGGGTGGCGTCGCTGGCGCGCATGGCGTAGTGCCTCGCTGGGTGGGGCCGGAGGCTGCCGGCCGAAGGGGCCCAAATCCTACCGGCGGTGGCGCCGGCCTCACAAGGAACGGCCGCGCGGCGACTTTCCTCGCGACACGCTACCATGCAGGAATCCGAGGTCGCCGCCGATGCCCATGCCTTCCGTCGACGAGTTCTGGAATCTGCTCGCCCGCAGCCGGCTGGTCGATGCGGGCGCCGTCGCGGCGCTGCGGGCGGCTCACGCCGCGGCCGGTCCGGCGGGCGACGCGAAGGCGACGGCGCAGTGGCTCGTGGACCGGGGCGTGATCACCCGCTGGCAGGCGAAGCGGTTGGCGATCGGGGACCTGGGGCCGTTCTTCCTCGGCGACTACCGACTGCTCGAGCGGCACGAGCGGCAAGGGGACGGGCTGCTCTTCTCGGCGCGACACGATCCCTCCGACCGCCTCGTGACGCTCATGCTCCTCAACGCAAAGCGGTGCAAGGAGCTCGACATCTGGACGGCGATCGTTCGCCGCACGACGGCCGCCCATCAGGCGGCCGATCCGCTGCTCTCGCGCACGTGGGCGCTGGAGCAGGCGGAGGGCAGCCGGTTCATCGTCTGCGAGGCCGTGACGGGCGTGCCGTTGGCCGACGAACTCGCGAGGCTGGGGCCGCTGCCGCCGCCGCAGGCGGCCGTGCTGACGCTGCAGGTCGCCCGGGCCGTGGCGGAGCTCCACGCGGCCGGAGCCGTGCACGGCGCCCTGTCGCTCGACGTGCTGTTGCGCGAGCCGGCGGCCGCCGGCGCGCCGGAGCGCAACGGCCGCGTGCGGCTCCTGCAATTCCCGCTGGTCGGGGATCCGCATGCCCTGCCGCTGCGGGCGGCCGTCGCCACGGAGGAGGAGGTGGCTTCCCTGGGACGACGGGCGTCGTTCATCGCCCCCGAGCTGCTCCTGCCCGATCAGCCGTGCGACGCCCGGTCCGACGTGTACGCGATCGGCTGCATCCTCCACGCGCTGCTCGCCGGCACGCCGCCGTGCTGGCAGGGCGACCCGCAGGCCACGCTCCGGCAGGCCGCGTTTTCCGGCCCGCAGCCGCTGGGCCCACCGCTGCCGCCTGAGTTCGCGGCCCTGGTGGGCTCCATGACCGCCCGCGACCCGGAGGCCCGCTACCAATCCGCGGGCGAAGCGGCCGATGCCATCGCCATCTGCTGCGGCATCGCACAGGCGCCGCACGCCACTGCGCCCGTCGCGCCAGCCGCGGCGCCTGGGCCGCACGGCGGTGGCGGCGGGTCGGCCCGCGTCACGGCATCCGACTCCGACGCCGGCTTCGCGTGGCAGCCGGCGGAGTCGCAAGGCGCCGCGGGCCGTCGTGAGTCGGCACCGCTGGGTCTCCAGCCGACGGGATCGGCCGCGATGCTCGCGGCGCGCCGTCGGGCCGCGCGGCTGCGTCTCGTCGGCGGCGGAATCGCGGCGCTCGTCGTGGCATCGGCGGTCGGGCTGGTGGTGTCGCAGCTCGATCTCGGTGGCGGGGCGGACAGGCCGCGGTCCACCTCGCGTCGCAGCGAGGGGAAGCCGCCGGTGGCCCGGCCGGATGGGGAACGCCGGACGGCGCCGGAGGAGACCACGGTCGGCGAATCCCAGCCTGCCAGCGGCACGTCTTCGCCAGCGGCTGCGTCGCCCGACGCGGAGCCGGCACCAGCCACTGCGCCGAAGCCGGTCGCCGTCGAGCGGCAGATCGTCGTGGACGACCCGACCCTTCCCTGGGCGTCACCGACGTCGGGCCTCGCGCCGCGGCTGGCGTTCCTGCCGCCAGGCTCCCAGCTCGTGCTGCTCGCTCGGCCCGCGGCGGCGCTCGGTGACGAGGAGGGGCGACTGTTCTACAAGTCGCTGGGGCCGGCGGCGGAGTCGGCGGCGCGGATGCTGGCGGCATGGTGCGGTTGTGATCTGGCCGACATCGAAAGCGTGCAGGTCGGCTGGCAGGCCGGCCCCACCGGCGACGTGCACGACGGCTACGTGCTGCGGCTCGTCGAGTCACGGCGGGTGCCGGAGGACGAGGCGGCCCGCGCGTCCG
>JBIKND010000243.1:0-4342 GCA_044358905.1 Pirellulales bacterium
GGTACTCAAACCTGTGGCCGCAGAGTGGTACCCAAACCTGTGGCCGCAGAGTGGTACCCAAACCTGTGGCCGCAGAGTGGTACTCTGCGGAATGCGGTGTGCAGACTGCCAGTCTGCACCTACACGTCGGGTTCAGGCCAGTGGCCGCGGACGCGTGTGAGCCGACGAGAATCTCCATTCCTCTGGCAAATGACACAGCCCGGCGTTCACGGGATTCCTCTCAACGTACGCCACCACTCTCTCGAGGTTCGCTTGCCCACGCACGAGCCGATCGAACGACTCTAGCTGCCAGAACCTTCCGGATCGTCCCAGCATCCGGTTGCATTCCGTCGCGGTGCGTCGTTTCAAGGACTGCAGAATGACTTGCCGCGCCGGCCGGCCCGTCAACTCATCTTTGAGCGGCGCGAAGACGACATGGCAGTGACTTGGCATCACGACGTAGGCCAGCAGTTCGTATGACGTGCCGTGGCGATACAGCAGCGCCTCCTGGACGATCTCGGCGAGACGGGGGTCGGAAAGCCACCGAACTGCCGGCGAACTGTCGAGCAGTCGGTCGGTTGCGGCGAACGCGGCAGCCGAGCACCGGGCTCGCCAACGGTGCGGAATCTGGCAGGCGGGTGGATGAAGCGCTCGTGCATGCCAGCGTGCAGCAATCGAGCGCATGCCGCTCGACGGCAGGCTGCCTTCGAGACAAAACGTGACGAAGTAGATGCCTCCCGATACATCGATGTGCGGCAGGTTGCGGCGCCGAAAGAGACCGTTCATGTGGTTTGATCGCCGGCAAGAGAATGAACAGCCGTATACTATCAGCGAGTGACTGGGTACGCAAGCCGCCGCGAGATAATGCAGGAACCCGTGGCTACAGAGTGGCTCCCAACCCTGGAGCCGCAGAGTGGCACTCAATCCTGGAGCCGCAGAGTGGCACTCTGCGGAATGCGGCCGTGTGCAGACTGCCAGTCTGCACCTCCAGGTATTGGCCGTTTTCAAAAGCAATCGAGCTGTTTTGACAATGTTTTTTCCATCGGGAGCGAGGGCGGGCGGCGTAGATTAACGGTGTTCGCGTCGCCCTTCCTCCAGGACGGTCGTCAACCCAAGACCTTTGCCAATGCCCGCGCCGACAGGCAGTTCGCATTCCGATCGCGTCGCCCTCGTGACCGGTGCCTCGGCCGGCATCGGCGTGGCGGTGGCCGAGGAGCTCGCGGCCCGCGGCTACGCCGTCGGCATCGTGGGTCGATCGGCCGAGCGGCTCGAGGAGGTGCGGCGGAGGCTGGAGGAGTCTGGCGCCCGCGTGCTCGCCCTGGCCGGTGATCTTGCCGATCTCGCATTCGCGGAATCGGTCGTCCGCACGGTGGCGGCTCGCTTCGGCCGCCTCGACGTTCTCGTCAACAACGCCGCGGCCCGCGAGCTGACCACCATGCGGGACATCACGCCCGCCGAATGGGATCTCGCCATCCGCGTGTGCCTGACCGCGCCGGCCTTTCTCGCCCGCTGGGCGGCAGAGCAGATGGAGGCGGGCGGCGGGGGCGTGATCGTGAACGTCGGCAGCATGATGTCCCGGCAGGCCCATGGCGTCTCGCCGGCCTACGTCTCCTGCAAGGGGGCGATGGAGTCGCTCACCTACGACCTGGCGGCGCTTTACGGGCCGGCCGGAATCCGGGTGGTCACGGTCGCCCCGGGAGCGATCGACACGGCGATGAGCCAGGTCTACGATGGCAATGGCTCTGGAACTTCCGGGAGCGAGGATCCGGTGCGCGAGTTCTCCGAGTCGATGACGATGCTCGGTCGTTGGGGCCGCCCCGAGGAGGTCGCCCGGGCGGTGGCGTGGGTGGCCTCCGACGAGGCCAGTTACTTGACGGGCACGACGCTCGTGCTCGACGGGGGCTGGTCGCGGATGCACATGCCGCTCGATGTGACGCGGGTCGTCACCGGGGCGCGGCCGGGGCACTAGTCCGTTCCCACGAGAGCAGCACACCGTTCCGAGCGACGCGACAGGTCGAAAGGGCTGGAATGGCTGGCAAGGTGGCGGTGAGGACGATGAAGACGGCGGACAGGGCGGCGTGGGCCGGTGCCGACCGCGACGTCGCCGTGATTCTGGATCCCACGAACCTCTACCAGCGGCGGATCCTCCGTGGCATCGCCGAGCATGTCCAGCGGACCGGCGGCTGGCGTCTGTTCATCGAGCCGCGGGCGGCCGACATGGTGCCCGACCCGCGAACCTGGCGGGGCGACGGCGTGATCGCCTACTTCGGCGACCGCCGCACGACCCGCCTGGTGGAGCAGCTCCGCGTGCCCGCCGTGTCGATCGAGCGCGGGGATGACGAGCTGCCGTCACGAATCCCGCTCGTGAGGACCGACAACGCGGCCATCGGCCGGCTGGCGGCCGAGCACTTCCTGGAGCGCGGCTTCAGGCATCTCGCCTACTGCGGAGCCACCGAGCCGGCCTACTGGTGCGGCCCGCGGAGCGAGGCGTTCGCAGCGGCCGCCATCGCGGCCGACGCCACCCATGTGCGGTTCGACCGGCAGCACAAGGTGGCCCGCGACTGGCTGGCGGCGCTCGAGGCCCTGGCTACGTGGATCGCCGACCTGCCGACGCCGGTGGGTATCCTCGCGGTCAACGATGCCCGCGCCCGCCATGTCGTCGAGGCTTGCCGCATGGCAGGGAAGCATGTGCCCGGTGACATCGCCGTGCTGGGAATCGACAACGACGAGATGCTCTGCGAGCTGACGACGCCGCCGTTGAGCAGCGTCGAGCACGACACCCGCGAAATCGGCCGCCGGGCCGCCGAGTTGCTCGACGACCTGATGCGCGGAGGCCGGCCGAAGGGCACGTGCTTGGTGCCGCCGGTGGGCGTGACCTCCCGAAGATCGACGGAGACGCTGGCGGTGGCCGACGCCGAGATCGCCGCGGCCGTCGAGTTCCTGCGGGCCAACTTCGCCGGGCTCGTGCGGGTCGAGGACGTGGCCCGGGCCAGCGGCCTCTCCCTCTCCACGCTCAAGACGCGGTTCAAGGCGGCGGTCGGACGACCGGTGCACGCCGAACTGCAGCGGCTGCGGCTGGCCGAGGCCCGGCGGCTGTTGGCGACGACCGATCTGCCCGTGAAGAAGGTCGCCACGCTCGCCGGGTTCGCCGACATCTCCCACTTCACGACCGCCTTCCGCAAGCACGCGGGCGTGCCTCCGGCGAAGTACCGGTCCCGGGCCGCAACGTGACGTCGCCAGGTGGCCGCCGCGGCCAGAGTGAGCATCTGCAAGACCGCGCAGCGGCGACTTTTTCGCCCCAAGCCGGTGCTACACCAAAGTTCGCATGCGCCCTACAACACAACCAGAGCATGTCTTCAAAGACTGAAGGTGCCGATGTCGCCCCCCCGTCACGCCCCGCTCCTTCGTGTTTTCGTCTGCCTGCTCGTCCTCGCCGCGGCGACGGTCGGCACGGCGGTTGAGCCCGCGGCAGGCTTCAAGCACCGCGGCTTCTATCTCCACGAGGGCTGGCTCTTCGAGTACCCCTTCGCCGTCCGTTCGTGGAAGCGGGAAGACTTCGCGGCGATGTATCGCTTGCTCGAGCGGCTCGGGTTCGACCGTGTGATGAACTGGCCGATGTTCGAGTCGATCCCCGCGCCGCTCTCCGACGCCGATGCCCAGGCCATCCGCGACTATTGCCGCACGATCGACGACGCGCACGCCGCGGGATTGGAGTTCTGGCTGGTCCAAACCGCGAACCTCACGCCTCCGCCGTCGATTGCGGCGAAGCCCTGGAAGCAGCGCAATCCCTATCCCGTCTGGAAGCACGTGCGGCTCGACGATCCGGCCGAGGCGGCGGCCTACTTCGCCCATCGCCGCGCCATGATGGCGATCGCCAACTCGGCCGACGCCTACGTGACGATCGACGGCGACCCGGGCGGGTATGGCGGCGCCCAGCCGCGGGAGTGGCTCTCCGTGTTTCTTGCCGACCGGGCCACGCTCGATGCCCGCGGCACCGGGCCTGGGAAGCAGCGGCTCATCCCCTGGGTGTGGTGCGGCTGGGGCACGGAGAAGGTGTGGGGCGGCAGCCCGTCCAACCCGCCGGAGCAGATCGTGCCGTTCGTGAAGGCCGCGCTCGAAACGCTCGCCACCGGCATGCCCGAGCCGTGGCTGCTGCTGCCGGGGCGATCGAATCCGCCCGATCGTGCCAACGGCCGGGTGAACATCGGCCTCACCGAGGAGGCTGGCCTCATGCCGCGATCGACGCTTTTTCTCTACGAGGGGTTCTTCCGGGATTTTAGTGGCGGGGTAGCCGCGGTCTGAGGTCGAGCCTTCCGCAGAAGAACAGGATCCGCGTTCTGTAGTTCTCGAAGGAACGGAAGCC
>JBIKND010000080.1:0-15493 GCA_044358905.1 Pirellulales bacterium
AGCACGGACGGCGGCCGGCAGCGGGCCCGGTAGGCCGTCTCGCTGCCGTCGCCCACGACGTAGAAGCCGAGTTCGCCGTTGGGCGCCTCGATCGCCGCGTACGACTCCTCGCAGGGCACCTCGAAGCCGCGGTTGGCCATCGACAGCTCGAAGTGGGAGATCGTGCCCTCGATCGTCGAATAGACCTGCTGCTTCGTCGGCCGCGCCACCCGCTGGTCGATGCTCACGTTGACGTCGCCCGCCGGCAGGTTCTCGATCGCCTGCTGCACGATCTTCAGGCTCTCGCGCATCTCCTGCATGCGGACGAGGTACCGGGCGTAGCAGTCGCCGGCGCTCGCGCAGCAGACCTGAAATTGGAAGTCCGCGTAGGCGAGGTAGGGCTCGTCCTTGCGCAGATCGCGCGTCACGCCGCTGGCCCGGGCCACGGGGCCGGTGGCGCCGCCGGCGATCGCCTCCTCCTTCGTGAGCACGCCGACGCCCTTCGTGCGGTCGACGAAGATCCGGTTGCGGGTCAGCAGCCGCTCCATGTCGTCGAGCGTCTTGGGGAACGTCTTGAGGAAGGTGCGGATCTTCTCGATCACCAGCGGCGTGAAGTCCTGCGACACGCCTCCCACGCGGGTGTACGAGTTCGTGAACCGCGCTCCGCACAGCGTCTCGAAGATGTCGTAGATCACCTCGCGCTGGTAGAAGCCGTAGAGGAAGAAGGTGAAGGCGCCGGTGTCGAGGCCCACGGCGCCGTTGCACAGCAGGTGGTCGCTGATCCGGGCCAGTTCGGCGATGATCGTGCGGATGTATTGGCACCGCGGGGTCAGATCCAGGCCGAGCAGTGTCTCCACCGCGTGGTGCCAGGCGACGTTGTTGGCCATCGGCGAGATGTAGTTCATCCGGTCCGTCACGGTGACGTACTGGTTGAACGTCAGGTGCTCGCCGATCTTTTCGAAGCCCGAGTGCAGGTAGCCGATCTCGGGCACGGCGTCGACGACCCGCTCCCCTTCGAGCTTGAGCACGAGGCGGAGCGTGGTGTGCGTGGCCGGGTGCTGCGGGCCGAAGTTCAGCGTCCACAGGTAGTCCTCGGACCGCGCCCCGGCTTCGGGACCGCTCCGCGTGACGTCGAGTTCCGGGGGGGCGAGAGACATGGGCTAGCTGTGGTCCCGGGTGATCACGGGGAAGTTGTGGCGCTCGCCGCGGCCCTGCAGGGGATAGTCCTTGCGCAGGGGGTGAGCGGCGAACTCCTCGGGCATCATCAGACGGCGGAGGTCGGGGTGGCCGATGAAGCGGATGCCGAACATGTCCCAGACCTCGCGCTCCAGCCAGTTGGCGCCCGGCCAGATCGGCACCACGCTGCGGACCGTGGGCTCGGGGTCGTCGAGGAACACCCGCACCGTGAGCCGCTGGTTCGTGGCCGTGGCGGCGAGCAGGTAGACCAGGCCGTAGCGGCGGCGGGCGCCGCGATACTCGAGGTAGTCGACGCAGGTCACGTCCACGAGCAGGTCGAAGCCGGCGTCGGCGAGGTGCCGCAGCACGTCGAAGGAGTCGCGATCCGGCACGACGAGCCGCGTTTGGCCGCGGTAGACCGACGACTCGACGGCGCCGAACCGCTCCGTGAGGGCGGTGAGGACGTCGTCGACGGCGGGGGGGACGAAGGGCATCGGCGCGGCTGGTGATCAGGAATGCGGTGCGGTCGTGGCGGCTGCGGCGGCGAGCTGCCGCTGGAGGACGGGATTTCGGGCGGCATCGACGACCAGCGATTCGGTGGCCTCGACGAGCGCCCGCTTGCGGAGCTGGCGGCCGACGGTGTCGAACTCGCGGCCCGTGATCGTGCCCTCGCGCTGGATCTTGTCCTGGAGGTCGATGATCGCCTGGATCAGCTGCTCGGGACGCGGCGGACAGCCGGGCACGTACATGTCGACCGGGATGAAGCGGTCGATGCCCTGCACGACGGCGTAGGTGTCGAACACGCCCCCCGTGCTCGCGCAGGCGCCCATCGAGATGCACCACTTGGGCTCGTGCATCTGCTGCCAGATCCGCTGCAGCACCGGCAGCATCTTCATCACGACGCGGCCCGCCACGATCATCAGGTCGCACTGTCGCGGGCTGAAGCGGAAGACCTCGGCACCGAAACGGGCAAGGTCGTGCTTGCTGGCGCCCGTGGCCATCAGTTCGATGCCGCAGCAGGCGGTGGCGAAGGGCATCGGCCAGAGGCTGTTCTTCCGGCACCAGTTCGCCAGGGAGTCGAGCCGGCTGACGAACACGTTCTCGGGCAACTGCAGGTCGTTTACCGCCATCGGAACACCCCCTTGCGCCAGTCATAGGCGAAGCCCACGATCACCAGGGCGATGAACGCCATTGCCCCCGCGAATACCAGGCCCCGCGACGCGACGAGCCCACCGGCCACGGCGGCATCGATGCCCGCCGCCGAGCGGCTGGCCACGGCCCAGGGATAGAGGAATAGCAGTTCGACGTCGAACACGAGGAAGGTGATCGCCACGAGGTGGAACCGGACGTCGAACCGCCGCCGCGTGTCGTGGACCGGGTCCATGCCGCTCTCGTAGGGCATCTCCTTGACCGCCCCGGACCGCCGGGGGCCGATCAGCTGGGCCGCGACGACCAGGCCCACCGACACCGCAGCCGCGATGGCGACGAAGAGCAGGACGGGGAGGATGGCATCCATGGCGGCGGGCGTCGGAGGCGGCTGAATTGCAAAAATCGGCCGCAGGAACGGACTTCGTGAAATTCGTCACGAAGTCGGTCCCAAAAAAACCGGACCCCCGGGGGGTGCCGGCCAGCCGTCACAACCGGAACAGTTATACAAGGCCCCCCGCGAGTCGGCGAGCCGGCCTGTTTTTCCGGCCGGGAGTCGCAGGCGGCGGACTGTCAGCCGCAGCGGTCGAGATGGCCGCGGATCAGTGGCAGGGCGTCGGGGTGGCGGCGGCCGAGGGCGGCGGTCACGCCGCCGAGGTCGAGACCGTAATGATTGACACGGAACAGCCCCACCTTCACGAAGGGGACGCCCGCCTCGAGCAGCCGCAGCCACGCCAGCTCGCTGGGGTTGTGGGGCGTGCGTCGGCCTTTCTTCCACAACCGCCACGACCGCCGTGGGTCGGTGAGCGAGAGGTGTGGCCACAGGTCACCGAGCCGCATGGGGCCGGCCGTGCGGGCGTCGTAGATGCCGGCGATCTTCAGGCCGGCCTGCCGACAGGCCACGGACAGGCCGAGCTCGTACCGGTCGACGATCTCCTCCTTGTCGGCCAGGGGCACGATCCCGTTCCAGAAGGCCTCGTAGGCCGGTGAGTCGAGCAGCCGGCGGCGCATGCCGAAGAACCAGGATTGGATGTGCGGGCAGCGGCCGCCGCGGCGCCGCGTCGACTGCTCGGAGAGCACCATTCCCCACAGGTCCGCGCCGGCCGTGCGCGGATCGCACAGCGCGGGAGCGAGGTCGAAGAGCGGTCCATAGACGCTGTCGTTGACGCACAGGATCTCGTCGAAGTCGGCGGGGCACAGGGTCGCCAGGCCGGCCTGCCAGCTGCCGAAGTCGTAGCCCACGTTGGACCGTGGCACGAAGGTGTCGACGAGGCTTCGCAGCGCGGCGGGCAGACGCACGGCGCTCGCGGATACGACCACGAGCCGGTCGGCGTGCGGCCGGTACCGGCGCAGAGCCTCGACCACGTGCGGATCGAATCCGCCATGCGGGTCGAAGTGGGCGAACACCAGCGCCCGATGTGAGCGATTCGGCGCCGAGGACGACGGGTCCGACGGGTGGCGCATGGGAAGGACGGCCGGGGCGGGGATGCGTCAGGCGGCGCGGCGGTCGGAGCGGGCGATGCGTTCCCGCAGGTTGGCGAGCCGCCGCTGGACCAGTTTCGTCGGCGAGTCGGCGGCGATCATCTGTATCAAGGCAGGGACGTGCATCACGGTGTCGGCCGCCTTGTCGATCACGCCCTGGGCGAGCAGCCGCTCCGCCGTCCGCAGGGCCGAGGCCGCGTGCCAGCGGGCGCTGGCCTGGGTCACGGCGGCCCGGCTCGACTCGGGAAGGGACGCGGCGTTGATCTCGATCGCCCGCAAGACGTCGGGCCAGACGGCACCGCTTTCGAAGAGCCGCGCCGACTCGTTGCCCGGATGCCGGCGGTAGACGGCCCGGCAGCCGGGTTCGTACCACACCGGATGCGCGGCGGCGATCCGCACCCACATCTCCCAGTCGATGGTCTGGCTGAGTTCGGGACGGAAGCCACCGAGGGCTTCATACGCCGAGCGGCGCACGACGGCGGCCGGCGTCTGGATCCGCTGTCGCTCGGCGATCACCGGCAGCCAGTCGGGGAGCAGGCCGGGGAGCCAGCGGAGCCGCGATGCCGATTTGATCGGCCGACCATCGCCATCGACGATCCGGCTGCGGCAGAAGGCCATGCCGGCATGGGGCGCCGCCCGAAATCCGCGATCGATGGCCGCATAGAAACCGGGGCGGACGTAGTCGTCCTGGTGCAGCAGGTGCACGAGTTCGCCACGTGCCAAGGCGATGGCGCGGTTCCAGTTTCCGGCGAGCCCGAGGCGGTGTTCGTTTTCGACCACCTCCACGCGCCCCGCGGGATCGGCCGTTCTCGCCAGGCTGCGGGCCAGTCCGGGCGTGGAGCCGTCGTCGACCACTGTGATCTGCATCGTCGCCGGCGGTGACGCCTGCGCGAGCACCGAACGCAGGGCGGCCAGCAGCTTTTCATCGGGCTCGAACGTGGGCAGCATCACTGAGAACCGTGGTGCGTCGCCAGTTGGGCGCGGCGCCACGTGAGGCGGTGCCTCGGGCGTGGTGGTGGTGAAGATGCGGAGCATGGCCGGACGGCGGGTGAAGGAATGGGCAAGCGGGAAATACCAACCGGGTCCGGAGCGATGCCAGCCCACCCGCGCTGCCGGATCACCATCGGCAGAAGCCCAGAACCCCGGGTTTGCGCAGCTCGCCAAAGGAAGGCCGGGCCTATCTAAACTTTAAGAGAGTGCATGGCGGAGCGGAGGGTGCGGCGCGGCGGTGGAGGGGCGGCGTCGCGCGGCGCGCCCAAGGCACGGAGGATGGAACTTCGTGCCCTTGAAGCCCGAGGCGCGAGCCGAGGGAATGCGGGATGCTTCACGAGATGCCGCGCGTACTCCCTCAGCTTGCGCTTCGGGCTTCCCAGCAGGGGGCAGTTGCGGTGCACGCAGCGGCCACAGGCCGCGCCGCGTGCGCGGCGGCCACGGTCGCCCGGAGGTGCGACCGCCCGGCCGTCCGGCGAACCCTTGGCGTTCGCCGCGACGGCCCAAGGCTGTCGGGGCCATGGATGGCCCGACAGCCGTACAATCAGAAATTGCCGACGTTGAAGTTGACCCACGCGCCGAACGGGCCGGCGCTGATGCTCATTCCCGAGCCCTTCGCGTCCGAAAACGGCGGCTTGCCTCCGCCTTGGCCGCGGTAGGGCGACATCGACACGCCGCCGGATTGCATCCGCGCCGCGGCCGCGTTCGAGGCGGCGGCCGTGGCCTGCCGGGCGGCGGCCGCCTGATCGACCAGCTGCCGCCGTCCCTGATCGAACGCCGCCTGCTGCTGCTGCAGCGCGGCACGACGCTGCTCGATCCGCTGGATCTCCTGCTGCAGCTGCCCGGACGACATCGTCACCACGTCGGGCACGTCCTTGAGCACCTCCGCCCGCTTCCGGTCGGACATCACCGACAGATACTGGCCCACCCAGTTGCGGGCGTCCTTGGCCTCGGGCGTGTCGAGGATCTTGAACTTGGCGTCGAGATCGTCGAGCAGATAGTCGAGCTCGTATGACGACATCCCTGCGACGCGGCGGTTGAAGTTGGCCTTGATCCGGCGCACCTCATCCGGCGTGTAGATCTGCTGCGCCGACAGCCACTCGCCGAGTTCGAAGATCGCCCGGCGCCAGCGCTCGCTGTTCATGATCTCCGCCTTGCGGGCGATGTCGCCGGGATCGGCGGCCGCGGCCTGTGCGTCGGCGGGGGCTGCCGGTTGGGCGGCGGGCTCAGCAGCGCCGGCGCTGCAGGCCGTGATGACGGCGGCCACGAACGGCACGATGAGCAGCATGCGAAACGAGTCACGGGCGATCACGGCTTTCCTCCCTTGCGGATCATCGTCAGGTTCAGCGGCGGCGTATGCTCGCCGCCGATATGGGTGGGCAACGACCGCCAGGCGCAGCGGTCCTTGCCGTCGAAGGTGTAGATGTTGAGCGACGAGGTCTGGCTGCCGTCGGGCAGCACGCCCGTGGTGCGGGCGACCCACGAATCCCCGTCGCGGGACCAAGTGGCTTCGCCGTGGCCGCCGTCGGAGCTGAAGACCCAGGAGCGGAGCTGGCGGGAGAGCGGATCCCAGCCGATCCGCTGGGTGACGTGGAGCGCCGCGGCGTCGCCGGCGTCACCGGGCGCAGCGATCTTCACGTCCCGGAGGAGAAACGTGCGATTGGCGTTCCAGCGCACCGACATTTCGATGGCGGGCTTCTCCTGGCCGCCGGCCGCCGGCTTGCCGGCCCGCTCGTCGAGGATCACCCAATCGCCCACCATCCAGTCGAGATCCTCGAGCGTCTCGGCGCCGGGGGGGGCGTCGAGGCGGTCCTCCCTGAGCGCGGTGATCTTCCAACCGTCGGTCTCTTTGACCCAGGTGGCGGAGAACCGTCCCTTGAGCGGTCGGGAAAGACCGGCGACGGAAACTTCCACGGTGCCGTCTTCGATGGCGACGGCGTCGGTGAGGAACCGCAGCTTCGTGTCGTTGATGCGGAACGCCGGCCGCGTGGCGTCGGCCGTCGGCGGCACCGTGGCGGCGACCGTCGTACGGCCGGCGAGCACGTTGCCCTGCTCGTCGACGATGTCGCCGTCGGCCGTCCACAGCGCGGCGAGGGCCTTGCCGTCGCCGCGGTCGAGCGCCTCGCGATACCGCTCGGCGGCGGCGCGGAGGCCCTGCTCGTCGCGGCCGGCCGACTCACCGGCGGCGAATGACGACAGGCACAGGCAGGCGGCGAGAGCCGCGACCAGAGCGGCGGGGCGTGATGACGCTGGCATGAAAACCTCGGACGGGGGATGCATCGCGGACGAGAGCCCCTCCATCATATCGCCCGTCACGGGCCGTCGGGCATGCCGCCGCGAATCCACCGCCGCCCGGCGGGCGCAGGGGCGGGAAAGGACGGCGGCCGTTTGGTAGGGTGTCCGCATGTCCGCCACCGCCGCCACGCTCGCCGACCTGGTCCGCCGTCCCAGCGTCAACCCCATGGGCCGCGATCTGTCGGGCCCGGAGTACCTCGAGGGCCGCGTCACCGACTATCTAGTGCAGCGGTTCACCGCGGTCGGCCTCCCCTGGGCCCGGCAGTCCGTGGCTCCCGGCCGCGACAACGTGGTCGCCCGGTTGGAGGCGACGGTGCCCGACGCACCGGTCCTGCTGTGGGACGCCCATCAGGACACCGTCCCGGCCGAAGGCATGACGATCGAGCCGTTCGCGCCCCTGGTCCGCGACGGCCGGATGTATGGCCGCGGGGCCTGCGACGTGAAGGGGGGCATGGCGGCGATGCTCGTGGCCCTCGACCAACTCCGGGCCTCCCCGCTGCCGCGGCGGGCCACGGTCGTGTTCTCGGCGACCGTCAACGAGGAGTTCGGCTTCAGTGGGGCGCGGGCTCTGGCCCGGCTGTGGGGCGACTCTCCCGCGGCACAGTCCGATGCCGCGGCGCGGCAGCTCGTCGGTCGCCGGCCGGACGCCGCCATCGTCGCGGAGCCGACCGATCTCGACCTCGTCGTGCAGCACAAGGGGGCGGTGCGTTGGCGGATCCGCGTTCGCGGCCGCGCCTGCCACAGTGCGTTTCCAGAGCAGGGGAGCAACGCGATCTATCCCGCCGGCCGCGTGATCCAGGCGATCGAGGCCCTGGCGACGGAGCTGCTCGCCCGAAACCCTGACCATCCGTGCGGGCCGCCCACGCTGAATCTCGGCACCATCCGCGGCGGCGCGGGCGTGAACCTCGTTCCCGACCTGGCCGTGCTCGAGGTCGAGCGCCGGGTGCTGCCGGGCGAGTCGCCGGTGACGGCCCGCGACGAGGTGATCGCCCGGATCGCAGCCGCATGCGGCGCGGCGCCGGTCGAGCACGACCCGCCGTTCCTCGAGAGCGCCGGCTTGGCCGACGCCTCCGCCGATCGAGCGGCCGCGGCCTGGATCGAGGCCCTCGCGGCCGCGGCCCGCGCCGGGGGCGCGGCCGCCCGCCGCACCGCCGCCCGCTACGGCACCAATGCCAGCGTGTTCGCCGAGGCGGGCGTGCCGAGCGTGGTCTTCGGGCCCGGCTCGATCGCCCAGGCCCACACCGCCGACGAGTGGATCGAACTGGCCCAGGTCGATGCCGCCGCCGCCGCCCTGGCGGCGACCGTCACGGCCGGCTGACTGGTACAACATCGCCATCCCCACCCCACCCCGCAGGAGCGCGCAGCATGGCAGGCAGGATCAAGGTCAAGGGTCCGGTCGTCGATCTCGACGGCGACGAGATGACGCGGATCATCTGGCAGTTCATCAAGGACAAGCTGATCCTGCCCTACCTCGACCTCGAGATCCGCTACTACGACCTCTCGATCCAGAACCGCGACGCCACGGCCGACCAGGTGACGGTGGACGCGGCCAACGCGATCAAGGAGTGCGGCGTGGGCGTGAAGTGCGCCACGATCACGCCCGACGAGGCCCGCGTGCAGGAGTTCGGGCTCAAGCAGATGTGGAAGAGCCCCAACGGCACGATCCGCAACATCCTCGGCGGCGTGATCTTCCGCGAGCCGATCATCATCAAGAACATCCCCCGGCTCGTGCCCGGCTGGACGAAGCCGATCGTCGTCGGCCGCCACGCCTTCGGCGACCAGTACCGGGCCACCGACACGAAGATTCCGGGCCCGGGCACGCTCACGCTCACCTTCACCCCGGCCGACGGCTCGAAGCCGATGGAGTTCCAGGTCTTCGACTTCCCCGGCCCCGGCGTCGCGATGGCCATGTACAACCTCGACGACTCGATCCGCGACTTCGCCCGGGCGAGCTTTCGCTACGGGCTGGCGCGAAGCTACCCCGTCTATCTCTCCACGAAGAACACGATCCTCAAGAAGTATGACGGCCGCTTCAAGGACATCTTCCAGGAGATCTTCGACGCCGAGTTCAAGGCGGAGTTCACCGCGAAGGGCCTGACCTACGAGCACCGGCTGATCGACGACATGGTGGCCAGTGCGCTCAAGTGGGAGGGGGGCTACGTCTGGGCCTGCAAGAACTACGACGGTGACGTGCAGAGCGACATCGTGGCCCAGGGCTTCGGCTCCCTGGGGTTGATGACGAGCGTGCTGATGACGCCGGACGGCAAGACGGTGGAGGCCGAAGCGGCCCACGGCACGGTGACGCGGCACTTCCGCCAGCACCAGCAGGGCAAGCCGACGAGCACCAATCCGATCGCCTCGATCTTCGCCTGGACGCGGGGCCTGTCCCACCGCGGCAAGCTCGACGGCACGCCCGAGGTGACCCGGTTCGCCGACACGCTGGAGCAGGTGTGCATCGAGACGGTCGAGGCCGGGAAGATGACGAAGGACCTGGCGATCCTCATCGGCCCGAGCCAGCCGCACCTCACCACGCAGGACTTCCTGGCGGCGATCGACGCGAACCTCGTCAAGGCGATGCAGGCCTGACGCGGGTCACACCCGACTCAGGCACGATTGACGGAACTTAGAGCCCGTCGGCCTCGCGTATCAACGGCTCCAGTCCGCGGAGCCGATACCGCCGACAGAGCACGCGGATACGATCCCGGTCGGCGGCGGGATTGCGTCGCAGGAGTTCGACGATGTCTGCCTTGGATTTCGTGCCGCCGGCATAGAGCTTCAACGCGACAAGATTGGCCAGTGGAATGATCCGGAGGTTTCCTCCTTCGCGCATCGGCAACGTCGCCTCCGCCAAACCACTTTCGATCACGGCAGGAAATCGCTCGCCGAAGTTGACGATCTGAACGAGGCCGAAGGGCCCGCTGACATCGATCACGCCGCCCAGCGGATCCTGGCCATCCGGCTCTCGGGCGACGACGTCGAAGCCCGCCGTACGGAGTTCTTCGGCGAGTCCGGCCAGATCGCGAATCGCGATATTCACGCCGAGATCGAGGTCCTCGGTGTGCCGCACGTATCGATGCGCGGCGAGTGCCGCAGCCCCGATGACGACAGCCTCGACACCCCGGCCGGCGAGCACCTCGCCGATCCGCTCCGCCGCCTCAAGAAGGCCGGGAGGATTCTTCATGGCGAGCGTCCACGGGCGGACTCTGCAGCAGCCCCGCAAAATGCTCCTTCAGGCCGAGCGCGAGCCGAATCCGCTGCTCGACCGTCAGCTGGTCGATCCGCTGCCGTTCGAGTTCCGCGGAACGTTGGATACAGCCGCTGGGGCGGGGGCGGTGATGGGGAGCAGATCGCTTTGACATGCGTCAAGGATACGTCGGCTGAAGACGACGCAGCAACCGCCATTCTCGGTAGCGGCAGGCCCCGCGGGGTTCTATGCGGCCCCTGGCATGCGAACCGTTCTCTGCTGCCCGATCGAGCCCGGACACGTCTCACAGATTCAGGCGGCTGCCCCCGGTGCGCCGATCGCCGACGGCGGGCAGGAGAGGGTGGCGGTCACTGCAGGCCCCAGGCCTTCAGCACCTCGAGGACGAGAATGATGGCCACGCCCATCAGGCTCTCGCCGGCGATCAGGCCGCTCGACACGGGAACGGTGTAGGTGTCGGCGAGTTTCGGGCGGGCCTTGGCGAACGCCCAGGCGGCCAGGGCCCCGGCGAACATCGCGAACGAGTTGAAGGCCGGGATCACGCCGGCGATGCCCAGGCCCGTGGTCGAGGGGAGCCAGGGCCGCCACTGCTTCGGCCCGAACTCCTCGAGCAGCGTGAGCACGATGCCGAGCGCCGCACCGACCGCGATCGCCTCGACCGCCCCGGCCGGGAGGGCGTCGATGCCCTTGGCCAGCAGTTCCGCCACCCCCGCCCAGACCTTCGCCGACGGCGCCGGCAGCTCCGCGGTGCCGAGCCGCTCCGGGTTCCGCTGCACGACGAACAGATACGCCGGCACCGACACGAGTGTGCCAGCAATCACGCCGAAGAGTTGCGAGATCGTCTGCTTGCGGGGATTGCCGCCGAGGAGGTAGCCGCTCTTCAGGTCGGTGAGCAGGTCGGCCGCGTGCGAGGCGGCGCCGGAGGTGATCGAGGCGGTCATCAGGTTCGTGGTGATGTTCTGCGGGGCTACCACGCCGTACATGAGCTGCGTGATCTTGCCCATGGCGCCGATCGGCGTGATGTCGGTTTCGCCGGTGGCGCGGGCCGCCACGATGGAGAGGAAGAACGTGACGAGCACCGCGAGGATGCCCATCCACCAGGTGATGTCGAACAGCCAGTGGCCGAGGATCACGCAGGCGGTGCCCGCCGTGAGCGTGCCCGCCACGAACCAGCTTGACGGCACCTCGACGCGGGCGAGCGGATCGTCTTGGTCGGCGGCCGCGGCGCCGCCGACGAGTCGGCCGAGGCCGCCGAAGGCCCGCAGCACCGTCCGCCACTTGAGCCCGAAGGCGAGCAGGCCCGAGGCGACCATCATCGCCGTCGACGGCCAGAGCACCCACGACACGATGCCGCGGTAGCCGGGCTGGGCGATCCCGCGCTCCACGAGGATCGGGCCGATGACACCGTAAAAGATGATCGATCCCACGAGCATCGACGCCGCGACCCGCAGCCCCATGATCGCGCCGGCGGCGACCATGATCAGCGACCCCTCGATGCCGAGCGTGTATTTCGCGAGCAGGTCGCGGCAATACACACCCGGGCCGAAGGGGATCTCGGCGGGCATCGCCCACGCGGCGGTCGCCTTCAGGCCGCCGACCAGATCCCGCCAGATGGCGACCACGGCCCCCAGCACGGCCGACCCGAAGAGCGCGCGGGCCTTGACGACCGCCTCGCCCCCCGCGCCGTGCATGCTGGCGAGCGTTTCGGCGGTGGCGATGCCGGAGGGGAAGGGGAGCTGGTCGATGTTGATCAGCTGCCGCTTGAGTGGGATCGCCATGAAGACGCCGAGCATCGAGAGGGCGGCGAGCCAGAGGCCGATCTCCCACCACTCGAGCAGCCGGCCGGTGGTCATGGAGAGCGCGGGGATCGCCGACACGAGGCCGGCACTCGACATGTAGCCGGCGGCGCTGGCGGCGCTCGACATCGTGTAGTTTTCGAGCGTCGAGAAGGGCCGCGTGCGGTAGGCCGGCACGACCTGCTCGAGGAACTTGAAGACCGCGTAGGCGATGATGCACGAGGTGATCGTGACGCCGAGTCCCCAGCCGGTCTTGAGGCCGACGTACAGGTTCGAGACCGACATCAGTCCGCCGATCAGCATCCCGGTGACCACGGCTCGCGGCGTGAGCTGCACGGCGTCGTCGCCCTGGTAGACCCGCTCGAGCCAGGCGCGATCACGCTCGTCGGGCGGCAGGGCGGCGAGGTCCACGGTCGGGCGGGGGGCGGTGTGTTGCATCGCGGGAGGATACCGCGGGCGGCCCGTATTCGGCACCCTGGAGCGGCGGTCTCTGACCGCCGATGTCCCCCCTCTGGGGCGGGAAACGGAACACCAACGGCGCCCGGTCTCCCATCGCGCCGCAGTCGCCGGTCCGGACATATGCCCAAGATCATGCCTGTCCTTTTGTGGGGTAGAAAATCGATGCGCTCCTGGCTGCGGCGGGACGGTGTTGGTGCGCCATTCGGCATCGGCCCGCTGGCCATCATAGCCACGATGCGAGTCGTGCCGGCGTACGCGGAGGCAATCGCGACGCCCTGATGGGAGACCTCGATCGCTCCCTTCGTCCAGGTGACGACCGGAACGCGGACGGGACTGGCAATCACCCTGTCGCCCACGACCGAGAATGACTCGACGAACTGCACCTGCGCCTTGGGCACCGGAATCCCGGTCGTCGGGCCGCGGAGGCCGTTGGCAAACGGCATGCCCACGAGCATCGAGATGCTCGATGCACCGACGATCAGTTCATAGGCGCCGTCCTCGGGCGTGAGGGCGACTTCCTGACCCGTCACGGGGTCTGTGCCCCAGAGGCCCAGCGAGAAACTGGTGACGCCGGCCGTGTCGGCCGCCGCGCCGAACACGACCTCGAGTTCAGATTGGCCGGCATCCCAGCGCTTGGCCCCGGAGAGAATCGCTCCACCGGCCAGGATCGTGCCTCCGGCGTACACGGCCACGCTTACAGGCAACACGTACACAGCTCCGACCGCAATGACGCCACCCGCGAGCACGTCGCGGGTGGCCCGGACGCCGCCTGCCACCCGGCCCAGGTTGTCGTCGAGGCGGTCGAGACTCGCCCGGACACCTTCGAATGAGTCGGTCAGCCCTTGCCATTGCTCGGGCGTGATGTCGGCCTCCAGGCCGTCGATCCGCACCGGTAACGCGAAGAAGCGCTGCAAGAGGGCCTCGTCCCGGGAAGAGATCCAACTCTGGTCGGCAAGGAAGTTGGCTTGCACCTTCTGTGCCATCTGAACTGCATGGAGGTATTCATCGTGCGCGTACAAGGCCGATTCGACGGCCGACAGATACTGCTGACTGGTGTGCTGCGATGGCTGTCCCCGCATGCTCGTCATGGCCGCCGCAGCGGCCCGGGCCGAAGTCAGTTTCCCTTCGGCGGCCGTCACGGCGTTCTGCAGTTCGGCGAAAGATTTGACAGTGCCGGCGACCGTAGGCGTGGCCAGATGCCCCGCGAGCCAAGCAGCCCGGCGGGCCTGGAGCGCCGCCGAGTCCGCGGGCGTCAGGACGAGCATGCCGGTCTGATCGATCACAGCGGGCGGCGGCAGGCTGTCTTCAAGCTCGTCAAGGGCGGTTTGCGTGTCGAAGTGGAAGAACAGCATGACTTCCGCCATCGCCGTCGCCCGGACGGTGTCTGAATCAGTGATCGGAGTACTCGATGTGCCGAACGAGTCGGTGAGCGTGAAGCGGATGTCGCCGACTTCGTCGCTGGGGCGAATGGCTTGGATCCAAACGGCAGCGGGCCGCTGCCCGGCGGCCCAGCTGATCCCTGCTTCGGCATCGAGTGTGAGCCGTGTGCCGCCGGTCGGGGCATCCCACAGTTCGACGTTGCCGGCGCCCGAATCGATCTGCAGTCGTGACGCCGTCGGCTGTGTTGCATGCGATCCCAGACGCATTTCGCTCCGTTGACCCTGCACTGGCACCCGCACGCCTGGCGACTCCGGGTCGTCCTCGATCGGGTCGTCGGTGCCAGCGGGGCCATTGTCGGGGTCGATCGCGCCGTCGTTGTTGCTGTCCACGTCGAGATCCACGGCCACCGCCGTGGCCCGGATCATGTCGCTCGGCGGTGAGCCCGCGCTACCGCTGCCCGTACCGACGACGAGCGTGAGCGTGAAGGCGATGTCGGCCAGGATCGCGCTCGGGGCGGAGGCCTCGATCCAGAAGGTCTGCGGCTCGCCTCCGACGACCGTCGTCTTGAGCGTGGCGGTGTCGAGCGCAACGGCTCCCGATGGCAAGAAGACCTTTACTTTCTTTGCCGCAGCGGCATCGAACTCCAGCGTGGCCGTCATCCCCGCCGGCACCTCCGCGATCATCTTCGTGCGCTCTGGCCCCACGGGCACGATCACGCCGGGCCGCACGATCATGCCCTGCCCATCCGTGGCCTCCTCGATGTCGTCCTCGCCGGGGGTGCGGTCGAGGTTGCCCGTGTTGTCGCTGTCCACGTCGAGATCCACCTCGAAGTCGTCGTTCTCGATCGTGCCCGTGGCGACGCGGTCGGTGCCGAGCCCGTAGCCGGTGCCGTTCTTCAGCGTGATCACGACCGTCTCGTCGGGCTCGACGACGGTGTCGGGCGTGGGCGTGATCGTGAGGGTGGCCGCCGAACCAGGCGCGCTCGAGTTGGCGGGGATCGTGATCGCCCCCGTGCTCGCTCCCATTGGGATCCCCGTAAAATCGCGGCCCGCCGTCGCGGAGCCGCCGATCTCGTAGGCGACGGTGATGTTTCGCGTGAGCGGGCCCGTCGCGGTGAACGTGTAGGTGAGCTTCTGCGGGCCGTCCTCGGCGACGCTCGGCTGCGCGACCTGCACGGTGTTGGCGACGCTCGACGGCGCGACCTGCACGGTGACGGTCGGCGGGTCGGCATAGTAGACCTCGATCTGGACGCCGACGTTGGCCTGCTTGGCCTGCAAGACCCAGCCGGACTCGGCCGGCCCATACGCGTAATGCGGAAACACTTCATCCGGCCCGGCCGCCTTGAAGACCGCGAAGTCGGCGAGGGTATCGCCGGCCGAGATGATCTTCGCCCCCAGCACGACCTTGCCGGCGGGCACCGACCACCCCGCCCAACCGCCCTCGCTGAAGTAAAAAACCGCCGATGTCGCCACCCCGTATCCGGGCAGAGCCCTGACATCGAAGGGCGGGGAGCCGTTCCCGCCGGAGTTGAAGGCCCAGACGGTCGTCGCCGCCGGCAGGGCGGCGGGGGCGTCGTCGTTGGTAATCG
>JBIKND010000081.1:0-15489 GCA_044358905.1 Pirellulales bacterium
ACGGCGATGAACTTGCCCATCACGCCCGAAACGAAGCACAGCGGCAGGAACGTGATGACCGTCGTCAGTACGCTGGAGATCACGCTCGGCACCACCTCCACCGTACCGTCGATCGCGGCCTGCGTTAGGCTCTTGCCCATCCGCCGATGGCGGTCGACGTTGTCGCTGACGACGATCGCGTCGTCGACCACGATCCCGATCGCCATCAGGAAGGCGAACATCGAGAGCATGTTGAGCGTCTGGTCGGTGGCGAACATCAAGGCCCCGGTGCCGAGCATCGAGAACGGGATGCCCATCGCGACCCAAAAGGCGATCTTGAGGTCGAGGAACAGCGCCAGCATCACGAACACGATCATCAGGCCCTGGAGCCCGTTTTCGATGAGCATCTCCAAACGGTCGCGGACGTCGATCGACTGGTCGGCCCAGATGGCGAACTCGTAGCCCGCCGGCGGCCTGGCCTCGGCCACGTACTTCTTCACAGCCGCGACCATCGCCAGCAGATCTTCCCCGGAACTGCGGTCGATCGAGATCACCATGCCCGGCCGGCCGTTGATCTGGTTCAGCGAGGCGACGTCGGCGAACTCGTCGCGGACCGTGCCCAGGTCGCCGACGGTGAGCACGAGGCCGTCGGGCAGCGTGACCAGCGGGAGTTTGGCGATCTCCGCGCCCACGTACCGCTTGTTCTTGCCGCGGAGCAGGATCTCCCCCCGCTCGCTGCGAATCGTCCCGCCCGGGAGTTCCAGATTCTCGCGGCGGACGATCTCGGCGACCTTCTGCAGCGAGAGCCCGTACTTGCGCAGCGTCTCCTCGGAGATTTCGATGTCGATCTGGTAGTCGCGAGCCCCGAGGAGGTTCGCCGCCGACACCGCCGGCAACGCCAGGAGGTCGTCGCGGACCAGTTCGGCGACGTCGCGCAATTCCAGTTCGGCGGCCGTGTCCCAGGCCGTGCCCGGCGGCGCGAGCACGCCCACCTTGATGGCGGCCGTCCGCAGCGTGACCTGCTCGACCTTGGGGTCCTCGGCCAGTTCCGGCATGCTCGGAATCCGCTCCACCTCGGACCGGATCTCGCCGAGCGTCTTCTGCACGTCCTTGATGCTGTCCTGCAGCTCGAACACGCAGTAGCCCATGCCTTCCTGGGCCACGCTGGTGATCTTCTTGATGCCGGCCACGCTCCGGCACGCCTCCTCGACCTTCTGGCAGATGCCCTCCTCCACCTCGTCGGGTGTGGCGCCGGGATAGGGCACCGTGACGAGCACGATCTCCAGGTCGAACTCGGGAAACACCTCGCGCCGCATCGACGCGAAGGCGAGACCGCCGACGAGGAGGATGGCGATGACCAGCGTGTTCATCGCCGGCATGTTGCGGACCGTCCAGGAGACGATCGATCTCATGTCGGATCCTCCTCCGTCCCCACCGCGACCCGGGCCGCCGGCGGTTCGGCGGGTTGGCCGGCCTCGACGATCGCCATGCCCGGCCGCGGAGAGGCGATCTGCGAGACCACGATCCGATCGCCGGGCAACAGCCCAGACGAAGCCGCGTCAAAAATCAGCCGGCCGCCCGCAGCCTGAACGGCCCGGGGCCGCAGCACCTCCAACCGCCCCTCGCGCATCACCCACACGTCGCCGCTGGGACGCTGCGCCTCCTCGGGAATCGAGACGAGCGGCTCGCGGGAGTCGACGTGCACATGCACCTGCACGAACATCCCGCGGAGAAGCGACCGTGGCGCCCCCGGGGGCGGCTTGGGCATCGCAGCGCCGTAGCGGTCAAGGGCCCGGACGCGGCCCGGCTCACGCACGAGCACGCGGCAAGGGAGCGTGCGGGTCTTCTCGTCGAGGCCGCGGCCCTCCTGGCGGGACAGCACTCCGTCCCACTCGAACGCCGCATCGCCGATCCGAAACACCACCGTGGCGGGCGTGTCGAACGACTCCCGGCCGGTTCCGGCGGCCGGATCTGCCCTGCTGCCCCAGATCCTGGCGACATCGTCCATCTCCAGGCTCGTGCGCACCTCGGCGGCACTGGTGTCCTCGATCGTGACCAGGGCCGTGCCCTTGGCGACGAACGAGCCCTGCTCCACCTTGTCCTCGACGATCACGCCGTCCACAGGGGCCGTGATTTTCGTCCGCTCCAGGTCGAGCCGGGCCTTCTCCAGCATCGTCGCCGCCAGCGATTTCGCCTCCATCAGCCGGTTGCGGCGCTTCGTCAGCACCCGCTTCTGACCCTCCAGCGAGGTAAGAGCGTTGGTCGCCGTGAGTTCGTCGCGCAGGGAGCGGTCATGATCAGACTCGGTGACGATCTTCCCGGCCTTGAGGTTCTCCAGCCGGGCGGCCTCGCGCCGAGCCAATTCCAACTGTCGCCGTGCGAGGTCGGTGGACGTCGCATTTTGGGCCAACTCCTCGTCCGCCTCCTCGATCGCCAACGCCGCCTGAGCGAGTTCCCGCTCCAGCCGCTCGACATCGAGTTCATAGTCGCGGGGATCGATTTCGAAGAGGGGGCTGCCCGCCTTGACGAAGTGCCCTTCGTTGCAGTCGGCGGACTTGCTCCGCACCCGGCCGGCCACCTCGGCCGCGAGCGTCACCTCGCGCAGCGGCACGACGGCGCCGTCGGCGTCGATCGTCAGGCCGCCCGTGACCGACTCCGCCACCACCGTCCGCACCGCCAACGCGGCCAGCGCGGGCGTTTCCTTACGGGCCGGCGGCGGCTGGGTTCCCAGCCCCAGGAACACGGCGATTCCCGCTACGAGAATGATCACCGGCAGCACCCAGCCAGCGATCGTCTTCACCATGCTCATGCAACCACATCCTTCGAGGAAACATCGACGCCTTTGTCGGCCAGCGGCGGCAGCAGTCCCAGGGCCGCCAGCGCGTAGCGGGTGACGTGCTCGGCGAGCCGAGGCGGCGAGTGGAGCGATACCAGTTCGTCCGTCGGCACGAGCATCGCGACGACGTCGCCCGCGGCGCGGTAGAGAAAGCATTGACCGATGATGCTCAAGGCCACGCGGCGCAGTTCCGGCTCCGCGAGCCCGCCTCCCGCGAGGTCGTCGAGGATCGCGACGAGCACGGCGAAGTGCGGCCGGATGTAGTCCTCGACCAGTTCCCGGCAGGCCTCGGTCGGCTGCAGCACCTCCCGCATCATCAGCCGCACCTGCCACGGCGGTTGGCCGAGGCCGAGCATCCGCTCGAGCAGGTTGTCCACGAAGTCGTGGAGCCGCTGGGCGGCGGGCACGCTCGCATCCCACTCCGGCAGCGGCACCTGCCGGACCCGGGATTCATGGGCGTGCTTCACGCTCTCGATGTACAGCCGCCGCTTGTCGCCGAAGTAGTAGTTGACCGCCGCGACGTTCACCCCGGCCGAAGCACAAATGTCGCGGACCGTGGCGGCCTCGAAGCCATGCGTCGCGAACTCCTGGCCGGCGGCGAGCAGAATCCGCTCCCGCGGATCGTCCACAGGCTTGTTTTCCAAGACTTTTTGCACAGTCGCCATCCGTCTGGCCCGCATTTCAAACGCGTGTTTCAATCAATCGTATGGGTGGAGAACCGCAGTTGTCGAGTCCAGATAACGGCCGGGCCGGAACAATCCCGATCCCGCTGGATACGGCCCCGCGGCGTCAGGCGGTTGCGGCGGCCAGGATCGCCTCGGCACAGCGGCGGCCGCTGGCCAGAGCCCCGTTGATCGAGGCGGCGGCACAGTGGTCGCCGCACAGGAACAGCCCCGGGACCAGCCACGGCGACTCGGGCCGCGCGGCCCGTGCGGCCGGCGACTCGTCCGGCAGGGCGAGCGGCACGTTCACCGTCGCAAGATGCCGCCATGACGCCGGTCGTGCACCGAACCACCCCGCGGCCTGCCGGCGGACGTTCTCCACCAGGTCGCCATCGGCGTCGTTCGAGTCGCTGCGGATCGAGGCGTAGACGACCGATCGGCCAGCCGGCGCGTAGCCCGCGGCGATGTCCGAGGGCACGGTGACATTGTCGATCGGACCTTCGGGGGCGGCATTCACCAGGAGCGTGCGGCTGGCAAGCGGCGAGCGGTCGGCCGCGAACGCGACCAGCCGCGTTGCCTTCCAGCGGCGGCTGGCGAGCCGATCGGCATGCGTCGGCGGCAGGATCCGGGCGGCTGCCGGGCCATCCGTCGCCACCACGACAGTCGCCGCCGGCAGCGAACTCCCGTCATCGAGCGTCGCGCGATCGGGATCGACGGCCCGCACCCGCGTACCGAGCCGGACACTGCCCGGCGGCAGGCCCGAGGCGAGCTGCCTCGGGAGCGCGTCCATGCCGCCCGTCGGCAGGCACGCACGGCCCAGCGAGAACATCGCGAAGTCGAAGAGAAAAACGCTCGCCGCCGTGTCGAGCGACCGCTCCAGGAACACTCCGCCGAAGAAAGGCACGAAGAACCGCCGCACGAAGCCATCCGAGAAGCCGCGGGCCGCCAGCTCCTCGCGGGTCGTCCGCTCGCCCGCGGCGGCCGGCGCGTCAGGATCGAGCCGACCGGCTCGCAGGGCATTCACCGCGTCGGCCCGCAGCCGCGCCGTCCGCAGCGCATCGGCGATGCCTACCGTGCCGTCGATCAGACCGCCGATGGCTGCTAGCGGCCGGCGCCACGGGTCGCTCACCCGCCGGAGCCGGCCACCCTCGGCGATCACCGCGCCCGGTTCGAAAGCGCCGAGGTCCAGAGCCGCCAGGTCGAGCTGTCGCCGCCCCTCGGGATAGGCGTCGTTGTAGACCTGAAAACCGCGGTCGATGCGGAAGCCGTCCACGGTATCGGTCGCGACGCGGCCCCCGACACGGTCCGCAGCCTCGAGCACGGTCACGCGGCGTCCGGCCCGCACGAGTTCCCGCGCGCATGCCAGCCCCGCGAGCCCCGCTCCGACGATGATCACGTCGTCATGTGTCATGTGATCACCAAGGAGCACAGCCTTCATTTCCTGGAAAGGCGGTCAGAGACCGACGATGTAGCGGCGGTCTCTGACCGCCGATGTAGCGGCGGTCTCTGACCGCCGAAAGTGCGGCCGATATTGTAGACACGGCACGGCGGTCAGAGACCGCCGCTACAGCGCGGGCACGCGACCCCGCCAAGCCCGCTCACAGCGGCCGCACGATCGACTGGCTGCGCCAGTAGTCGAACAGCGTCTCGATCGAGTTCACGCCGCCGCCCACGCCGCTCTTGTTGACGCCGCCGTAGGGCACGCCCCGGGGAAACACGTTGTGGGCGTTGATCCAGCTGTTGCCCGCCACCATCGACTCCGCGATCCGCGCCGCCCGGCCGAGGTCGGTCGTCCACACGCTGTTGGCAAGGCCGTAGTCGGTGTCGTTGGCCAGCGCCACCGCCTCGTCGTCCGTCTTGAAACGCGTCAGGTAGGCCACGGGTCCGAAGATCTCCTCGCGGGCCGCCACGTTGTCGAGCGATCCGGCCAGTAGGGCGGGCTTCACGTAATAGCCGTCGCAGCCGCTCACCTCCGCGGGCCCGCCGGCGACGAGCGCCTTCGCGCCCTGCGCGACGCCCTTCTCCAGGTACGAGAGCACCCGCTGCCGCTGCTTGGCGTTCACCACCGGCCCCATCGTCGAGCCGCCGTCGAGCTGGTGGCCGACGTGCACCTGACCCATCCGGCTGCGGCACTCGTCGACGAAGGCGTCGTAGACCTTCTCGTGCACGATCCACCGGGTGGCGTCGCAGCACACCTGCCCGGTGTGGAACGTGATCGCTCCCACGAGCTTCGCCGCCGTGGCGGCCACGTCGACGTCGTCGAACACGACGGCCGCCCCCTTGCCGCCGAGTTCCAGCTTCGCCGGCACGAGGTTCCGGCCGCAGGCCTCGCCGACGAGCCGGCCCACCTCGGGCGATCCGGTGAACGACATCCGCTTCAGCCCCGGATGGCCCGAGAGGGCCGCCCCTGCCCCGGCGCCAGTGCCGGTCACGACGTTGATCACGCCGTCGGGGATGCCGACTTCGCGGGCCAGCCGCGCCAGATAAATGGCCGAGAGCGGGGTGTCTTCGGCCGGCTTGATGACGGCGGTGTTGCCCGCGGCGAGGGCCGGCGAGATGCCCCAGCCGATGAGCAGGAGCGGAAAGTTCCAGGGGAAGATGAAGCCGCAGGCGCCCCACGGGTTCCGCGTCGTCCAGGCCTCGTGCCCGGCGACGGCCAGCACGTTGCGCCGCTGCACGTGCATCGCCATGTCGGCGAAGTAGCGGAGCGTGTCGACGCAGTTCTGCACGTCGCCGAGGGCCTGGCCGAGAATCTTGCCGGCGTCGAGCGCCTCGATCTGACCGATGATCGGCTTGTGCTTTTCCATCGCGTCGGCCAGCCGATGGATGTGGACGCCGCGCTCGTTGGGCGGCAACGTCGCCCAGCCGGAGTGCTTGAAGGCGTGGTTCGCGGCCTTCACGGCGGCATCCACGTCGGCGGCATCGAGCACGCAGAACTCGGCGATCGTCTCGCCGGTGCCAGGATCGCGGGTGGCCATCGTCGCGCCGCTCGATCCGGCCACGTCCTTGCCACCCACCACGCTCTTCAGCGGGGCGCCGGAGAGGAACTTTTCGACTTCGGGCGACAGGCGGGGCGCGGTGGCAGTGGCCATGATCGTGACTCCGGGAAAGAAGGATCGCCTCGCCTCGACGGCGATGCCGCACCATCTTGTCGGCCCGCGGGGGCTTTCCGCAAGCCTTCAACCAAGCACACCCGCCATCCAACGACCGGCGGCCAGGCCGCTGACGGCCGCACCCTCGACCCGCGGACCCGCGAACGCGTCGCCGCAGCAGGCGACCGGTGGCGTGGCAGAGGCGACGACCAGCGACTCGGCAATGAGCGTCGTCGGCAGGGCGAACTTCCAGCGGTGCAGCGACCGCTCGACGACGGCCGTGGCGGGATCGCCGTCGATCCAGGGCCGCACGGCATCGAGCAGGATCCCGGCCACCTCCTCCGGCGGCGCGTCGAAATGGTCGCGGCTGAACCGGCCGGTGGCGTGCACGGTGAGAGCCGGGACGGTCGAGATTCCCTTTTGGAAGTTATCGGCCAGCCACGCGACCGGTTCCGATCCGGGCTCGAATTGAATGCCACCCGGCGGCGGCACCCGACTTGGCCCGTCGAGGACGAGCATCAGCGAGAAGCAGGGATCGTAGGTGACGGTGGCCAGCGTCTCATGCGCCGCGGGATCGATGCCACCGCCCGCCCCGAGCATCCCGCCGGCGGCCATCAGGTCGATCGCCTGCGGCACTGGCGCCGTGAGGATCGCGCCGCGTGCGGTGATCGTGACGCGGTCGCCGGTTCCGTGTTCCAGGTCGATGCGTACCCCGCCGGCTGCTGTGGCCACGGCCTTGACCGCGGCCTGCGTACGAACCTCGCACCGCCCCGCACCGTTCGTGTCGAGCCGTGCGGCCAGCCACTTGGGCAGGTCGGTCATCCCTCGGGCGCCCCGCCACCGCGGATGGCCGTCGCCGGCGGCCGTCAGGCTCCCGTCGCCCGCCGCCTGCGCGAAGCCTTCGCACCAGGTCGCGACGACCCCGCTCGCCTGCGCGTCGGCCACGGCTCCGCCAAACTCCCTGCTGCGCACGGTGAAGAACTGCGCTCCATGGTCGCACACGGCCGCGCCGAGGCGGCGGGTCGCCATCCGCCCGCCGATGCCCCGCGCCTTGTCGACGACCAGCACCCGCAGCCCCGCCGCCACGAGCCGATCCGCGGCGCAGAGCCCCGCGATCCCCGCCCCGACCACGACGACGTCCGCGGGATCGCTCGCCGTCATGACGAGGATCCGGGAAACAGCATCCCCAGCGGGTCGCCCGTGCAGGGCATGCGGCTCGACGCGAGCAGTTCGCCCGCGGCGCAGCCCGCCATGATCCCAGTCGTCTCCGCCATCGCCCGCACCCGCGGAAAGACGTGGGCCTTCTCGGGCGGGAACTGCGACTTGTAGCAGCCGATCGCCTCGAGCTTCGTGTCGAGACAGCCGGCGATGTCCACCACCAGCGGCCAGTGGCCCGGCGGCATCGCGGGCACGCCCGCGAACAGAAAATAGCCCAGCAGCTGCGGCACGGTGTGCACGGGCAGGTGGTCGAACGTGTCGTCCCACTTCGAGAGCCGCGAATAGAACACCGCCGCCTCCGTGATCGCCACGGACTGGGCGTGATCCGGCGATGCGAGCGGCGTCTTCTCGGCGATCCCCAGCACCACCCGCGGCCGCCAGCGGCGGAAGACCTTCGCCAGCGCCACCCGGACCTCGAACGAGTCGAACAGCCGGCGATTGGGGAAGCCCAGGTTCTCGCGATGCGTCACACCGAGCACCCGCGCGGCTGCGGCCGCCTCGGCGAGCCGCTCCTCCGGGCCGCTCGAACGTGGCGTCGGCTCGCCGTCGGTGAGATCCACGATCCCGACGCGGTGCCCCCGGGCGGCGAGCAGGGCCAGCGTGCCGCCGCAGCCGATTTCGACGTCGTCGGGGTGGGCGCCCACGGCGATCACGTCGAGCGGCGTGGGCAGGTGCTCGGCCGTCATGCGGGCTTCGTGGCGGCGATGAGGAAGATCGGGTTGATCGCCTCGAACCGAATCCGGTCCATCTGCTCGATGCCCCGGGCGATGTTGACCATCCAGTACGCCGCGTCGCCCGACCGCGACCGCAGCAGCGCGTGCACGGCCGCCAGGTTCTCGATGCTGTTGCAGGCGGTGACGAGCCGGCCGCCGGCCTTGAGCCGTGCCCAGGCCTGCTCCACGAGCATCGCCACGTCGCGCCCACTGCCACCGACGTAGATCGCGTCGGGATCGGGCAGGTTCGCCCACGCCTCGGGCGCCCGGCCGAGCACGGGATGAAGGTTCATGACGCCGAACCGGCGGGCGTTCTCGCGAATCAACTGGTGGTCGTCGGGGTCCATCTCGATGGCGTGCACGCTGCCGTCGCGGGCGATCCGCGCGGCCTCGAGGCCGACCGAGCCGCTCCCCGCGCCGACGTCCCAGACCACGCTCGTGGGCCGGAGGCTCAGTTCCGCCAGCGCCAGCGACCGCACTTCGGCCGGCGTGAGTAGGCCCCGCTTGGGACGCGACTGGAGGAAGCATTCGTCGGCGTTGCCGAACAGCCGGCTACCCGCCTGCCCCGGCTCGGCCGCGCGGGCCTTGCGCACGAGGATCATCACGTTCAGCGGGCCGAAGGAATCCTTGGCGATGTCGACCAGCGAGCCCTGCGTCACCCGCTCGTCGGGCGAGCCGAGGTTCTCACAGACGTACGCCTGGAAGGAGTCGATGCCCTCGTCGAGCAGGGCCCGAGCCACGGCGGACGGCGGCCACTGCTCACTCGTGAACAGGCCGACCGTCTCGGCCGACCGCACCTTGTCGATCACCCGCTCGATCGACTGACCCGAAAGGTTCGCCAGGAAGGCGTCCTCCCATGACTCCTTCACGCGGGCGAAGGCCAACTGCATGCTGCTGACGTGCGGGACGACCTCGAACCGGTCCTTGCCCAGCTTGCCGCAGACGTAGCGTGCCGTTCCATAGAACAGCGGATCGCCGGAGGCGAGCACGACGACCCGCTTCGGCCCGGCGGCCTCGATCCGCTCGACGAGATCCTCGAGCCCCGCGGCCGCCTCCAGCCGCGACCGGAGCGGCGCCGGCAGGAGAGGCTCGCAGGAACCGGGGCCGAGCAGCAGGTCGGCGGCCTCGACGAGCCGCCGCGCCTGCGCCGTCATGCCGTCGACACCGTCGTCGCCGATGCCGACGATGTGAACCTTGCCTTCACCCACGATCAGGCCTGGAACGAACTGCCGCAGCCGCAGCTCTTCTTGGCGTTCGGGTTGTTGAAGGTGAAGCCGCGCTTGTCGATGCCCTCGTGGAAGTCGAGCGTCGTGCCGTCGAGAAACAGGTCGCTCTTCTTGTCGACGACGACGGCCACGCCGTGCTGCTCCGACTTCGTATCGGCCTTGGGGTCGAACTGTGTGTCGAAGCCGAGCGAATACTGGAAGCCGCTGCAGCCGCCGCCGGCCACGCCGATCCGCAGCACCGTCGCCGTGTCGAGCTTCTGGTCGGCGATGATCTTCTTGACTTCGTGGGCGGCTTTTTCCGTGAGCATGACCGACATGGGCGTTGTTCTCCTACGATGACCGTCGGGGCCGAAATAACGAAGCCCGACCTGTGAAAAGTTTAGCCCTGGCCCGCCGAAAGGCAAAGGTCGGGATCCTGCCGCGTGGGTCGGGGTTGCCCGTGCCCTCTCGCCGGACGTTCACTTCGGGCATCCATGCCCTCCGCTCACTCGGAGGTGTCTGCGCTCTCGCCCTCCGGGCTGCGCTGGCCACCTACGCCGGCTCGAGGACACGGGCAACCCCTCCTAGGTCATCGAACGCCAGATTGCCGAACGCTTTTGGAAAGCGAGTCAATTCCGCAACCGGGCGACGCCGGCGGCGATCCGGGTGGCGGCGGTGTCCACTTCCTCAGCTGTCGTGAACCGGGAGAGGCCAAATCGCAGGCTCGCCCGGGCCTGATCCTCGTCGAGACCGAGGGCCAGGAGCACATGGCTCGGCCGTGGGTTTTCCGACGAACAGGCGCTCCCTGAACTCACAGCGAGGTCGTCGCGGGCGAGCGTCGCCAGGAGGGTCTGGCCGTCCACGCCGGGCACCTGCACGTTGAGATTGTTGACGAGCCGCAGCGGGCGGCCGGCGGCGTCGTGCTCATCGAGCGCCGGCCCGTTGAGGGCGAGGCCGGGAATCCCGCGGGCGAGCCTCTCCCACAGCCGATCCCGCAGGGCCCGCATCCGCGGCACCTCGTCGGCCAAGCCGGCGACCGCCAGCCGCGCCGCCTCGGCCAGGCCCACGATCCCCGGCACGTCGAGCGTGCCGCTGCGCATGCCGCGCTCCTGACCGCCACCGAACACGAGCGGCTCGACCCGCACCGGCCGGCCGCGGCGGCGCACGTACAGAGCGCCCACGCCCTTCGGTCCGTGAAACTTGTGGGCCGAGAAGCTCGCGAGATCGGCGCCCAGCGCGTCGACGTCGACCGGCATTCTTCCGAGCGCCTGCGCGCAATCCACGTGCACGACCGCCCCACGAGCATGGGCGATCTCCGCGATCGCGGCCACATCCTGCACGACGCCGATCTCGTTGTTGGCCAAGAGCACAGAAACGAGACACGTCTCCGGCCGCAGCGCCGCTTCCAGTTCGTCGAGCCGGATCCGCCCCGGCACGCCCGCCTCCCCCTGCCGCACGACGCCCAGCCTGGTGACGGCGACGCCCTGCCGCTCGAGATGCTCGACCGGATCGAGCACGGCATGATGCTCGGTGGCGATCGTCACGACGTGGGGCGGCGATCCTGCGGCCGCCATCGCCCGGACCCGCGCGGCTGTCCCGAGGATCGCGAGGTTCGCGCTCTCCGTAGCGCCGCTCGTGAACACGATCTCCCGCGCGGCGGCTCCGATCGCGGCGGCGAACGATTCCCGTGCGGCGTCCACGGCCGCCCGGGCCTCGCGGCCCATCTCGTGGGTCGCGCTGCCGGCGTTGCCGTAGTGGTCGGTGAGCCACGGCAGCATCGCCTCGAGCACGCGCGGGTCGAGCCGGGTGGTGGCGTGGTTGTCGAGGTAGATCATGGCTCGGCCGGCGGCTGGCACCGGTCAGCCGAGTCTACCCTCGGCGAGGGCGTCGAGCGTGATCTGCGACCAGGTCTCGAACCGCTCCCGATCGGCGAGCAGTTGTTCCAGCGTCTCGAAGCCGCACTCGACCAGTTCGCTCTCCCGCGACGCCACCTCCGGCCGCTCCACCTCCAGCACGTGGACGATCCCCAGGTGCACGCTGCCCACGGCGTTCGAGTCGTCGTTGATGAGCCCGACGCAGCGGCTCGTCCAGCCGCCACCGATCGCGATCTCCTCGGCGATCTCCCGACGCATGCCGGCCTCGTACGACGTGTCGTCGCCGTGCTCCCCGTCGGTGCTGGAGATGTGGCCGCCGATCCCGACCGACCGCTTGGCCCGCAGCCGCGCCTCGCTCTGGCCGCCGCCGCGGGTGTACGCGAAGTACCGCGGGCCGCCGTCGGCCGCACGCCAGGAGAGCACGCAGTAAGGGATCAACTGTTTGAACGACGGATCGTCTTCGACGGTCGCCCGTGGCCGCCAGGAGGTGTGCCGCGGGTCGAGCAGCGCCGGCAGGTAGGCGGCGGTGTCCGCGCAGAACCCCTGAAACGCCCCGACCTTGTCGAACAGGGCCCGCGGCACCACCAGCACGTCTTCCTGCGGCAGACTCATCGCATTGCTCCTTGTCGGCGGCCGAGTCACTCGAAGAACGTCGCGTCGCCGTAGCTCAAGAACCGATAACGCTCGCGGATCGCCTCGTCGTACGCCCGGGCCACGAGGCCGCGGGAGGCGAAGGCGCTCACCAGCACCATGAGCGTTGTCCGCGGCATGTGGAAGTTCGTCAACAGGCAGTCCACGGCGCGGAAGGAAAACCCGGGGCGGATGAACAGGTCGGTGGGCCCGCTCCGGGCCGGAAACGTGCCGTCCGGGCCAACGTGACGGGCGGCCGTTTCCAGCGTCCGCATCGCGGTCGTGCCCACCGCCACCACGCGGCCGCCGCGGGCCTTCGTCGCCGCCACCGCCGCCGCCGTCTCCGCCGGACACACGCACCACTCGGTGTGCATCGGGTGGTCGTCGAGCCGCGCGGCCGTGATCGGCCGGAACGTGTCGAGGCCGACGTGCAGCGTGACGCTCGCCCGCTCCACGCCGCGGGCGGCCAACGCCGCGAGCAGTTCGTCCGTGAAGTGCAGCCCCGCCGTCGGGGCCGCGGCCGAGCCGGCCTCCCGGGCGAAGACGGTCTGATACCGCTCGCGATCGCCGGCCTGTTCCGCGCCGCCGCGAATGTAGCCGGGCAGCGGCACGCGGCCGACCCGCTCGAGCAACGCGGCGAACGGCTCGGCGGCATCCGGCACCGCCAGCCACGCCCCGCCGTCGGCCCGACCCACGAGCGTGATCGCGAGGGCGTCGGCGCCGTCGCGGCCCATGAGGATCACCTGCTCGCCGACCTCGGGCCGGCCGCGGGTCTGGGCGAGCATCACCCACGCGCCGGCATGCGGCCCGTCGGGCTGCTCCCGCAGGAACAGTCCCTCCCACTTGCCGCCCGTCGCGGCGCGGCGGCCCACGATCCGCGCGGGCACGACGCGGGTGTCGTTGACGACCAGCAGGTCGCCGGGCCGCAGGATCTCGGGCAGGTCGCGGACGTGCCGGTGCGCGATCGCACCGTCGGCGCGGCGCACGTGCAGCAGGCGGGCCGCGGCCCGGTCGGCGAGCGGCTCCTGGGCGATGAGCGCCTGCGGAAGGTCGTAGTCGTAGAGGTCGGCGTCGCCCATCGCAGCCTTCAGCCGCGGCCGGTGTCGGCGTCGAATCCCACGGTGCGGCGCACGCGGTAGGGCCGCGCGTCGCCGGCCACGTGCACGATCAACTCGGCGAGCAGCCCCGTGGCGAGGATCTGCACGCCGATCACGATCAGGAGCACGCCGAGCGTGAGCAGCGGCCGCTGCCCGATGCTCTGCCCGGAAAACTTGACGGCCGTGAGATAGCCGCAGATCACCAGGCCGGCGAGGAACGCCGCCGCCCCGAGCCAGCCGAAGAAGTGGAGCGGCTTGCGGTCGTATTTGGAGAGGAACGTGACCGTCAGCAGATCCATCAGGCCGCGGAAGAAGCGGCCGACCCCGAACTTGGAGACCCCGAACCGGCGCGGATGGTGTTCGACGACGATCTCGCCGACGCGAAACCGGTTCCAGGCGGCCAACGCCGGGATGAAGCGATGCAGCTCGCCGTACACCCGCACGTCGCGGAGCACCTCGGCCCGATAGCACTTGAAGCCGCAGTTGATGTCGTGCAACGGCACGCCGGTGAGCCGCCGGACCATCCAGTTGAAGACCCGCGACGGCAGCACCTTGTGCCACGGGTCGTGCCGCGTCTGCTTGTAGCCGCTGACCACATCCAGGCCGCCGGCGAGAGCCTCGAGAAACCGCGGGATCTCCTTCGGGTCGTCCTGCAGGTCGGCGTCGAGGGTGAACACCACGTCACCCGTGGCCCGCTCGAAACCCGCCGCCAGAGCCGCGCTCTTGCCGAAGTTGCCCCGCAGCTCGATGAGCCGCACGGTGCCGGGATGCCGGGCGGCCAGTTCCGCGGCCCGCTCCGCCCCGCCGTCGCGTGAGCCGTCGTCCACGAAGATCACCTCGAACGAGCGGCCCGTCGGCTGCGTCGCCGCCGCGATCCGCGCGGAGAGTTCCACGAGCGTCGGCTCCTCGTCCTTGAATGGGATGACGAACGAGATCTCGGGAGGCATGCCGGCACCTTCAGGAGGGAGAACAGGTGGTCTGCGAGGGGGTGCCCCTGCCATGTCGCCGGGCTATGGAAGCAAGCGCAGGCATGGATGCCAGAGCGCCGCGGACATGCAGTGAGCGAAGGCCCGGAGGGCCGGAGAGAACGTCCGGCGACGTGGCGGGGGCACCCCCGACTTCACGGACAAACCAGATCTTCGATTATAACTTCATATCACGTCGCCCCCACAATCCCGCCCGGCGGCTCTCATGACGCCCTCGCCTCCCACGCCAGCCGAGCCGCGATCCGCACTTCGCGGCGGCATCTATCTTCTGCTCGTCGCACTGGCGGCCGGGAACGTCACCGGACGGCTGTGCGCGGTGAACTCCGTCGACACCGTGCGGCTGGAAAAGCAGCTCAACGACGAGGCCCGCAAGAAGGCGCCGCCCGGCACGGAGCCGAAGCTCCGCAATCTCCAGCGGCCATTCCTCAGCGGCAACGACCGCAGCCGCTGGTGCACCGTGCGGGCGCTCGTGGAGCACGGCACCTACGCCATCGACGACATCGTCTCCCAACCCAACTGGGACACGATCGACATGGTCAAGCACGACGGCCGCGGCAACCCGGCGCCGGGCCCCGACGAGGGGCACCTCTATTCGAGCAAGCCGCCCCTGCTCGCCACGCTCATGGCGGGCGAGTACTGGCTCCTGCATCGTCTCACGGGCAAGACGCTCGGCACCCACCCGCACGATCTCGGCCGCATCCTCCTCTTCACCTGGAACGTGATCCCGTTCGTGCTGTATCTCCTGATCCTCGCCCGGATCGTGGAGCGCTATGGCACCACCGACTTTGGCCGGGTGTTCGTCGTCGCGGCCGCTGCCCTCGGCACGCTGCTCTCGGCCTACGCCGTGGTGTTCACGAACCACTGGCCGGCGGCGTTCGCCGCCATGGTCGCCCTCGACGCCACGCTCCGGATCGTGTGCGAGGGGGAGCGGCGGCTACGGTGGTTCTTCGTCGCCGGCTTTGCCGCCGCGTTCATGGCCGCGTGTGAGTTGCCCGCGCTGGCGTTCTGCGGACTCGTCGGCCTCCTGCTCCTCTGGAAGGCGCCGCGAGCCACGCTCCTGGCGGCCGTCCCAGGCATGGCGATCGTCGCGGCCGCGGCGCTGGGCACGAACTACGCGGCCCACGGCACGCTCCGGCCGGCCTATGCCGAGCGGCACGTCGAGGGGGGCTGGTACGACTACCAGTTCCGCCGCGGCAG
>JBIKND010000244.1:0-4318 GCA_044358905.1 Pirellulales bacterium
GAGCGGATCGACCCATTCGTCCGCCGGCTGCGGCGGGATCACCCGGCGACGCCGATCCTGCTGGTCGAAAACCTGGTCAAGCCGACGGAGGCCCCGCAGAATGCGGCGCTGCGGACGGTTCGCGACCGGCTGCTGGCCGAGGGCATCACCGGCCTGCACTATCTGCCAAGCGTCAACTGCCTGCACACTCCCGGCGAGGAGGGCACCGTGGACGGGGTGCATCCGACCGATCTCGGGTTCGTCCGCATCGCGGAGTCGTACGAACCGGTCCTGCGAAAGCTGCTCGGCGGCACATGAATCGGGCCGCCGTCAACGTGCGTGGCCGGATGCATCAGGCTGAACGCACCCTCGGAATCAACAGAGCGGAGGGCATGGGACTCGAACCCACAACCGGTTTCCCGGCACGACATTTCCAGTGTCGCCGCTAGCCATTCGCTTACCCTCCAAACACACGTTTTTTCGCTTGGGCACCCCGCTGGGTACCCCTCTCGCCGGATTGGTCGGTGCATCCATGCGACCTACCGGCCCGCGTGTAGGCCGCAAGTATAGCCGTATCCGTGGCGGCTTTCACCGGGCAGCGGCTACGCCCGGCAATTCTCACTCGGGGTACCCGCCGTGCCCTGCCGGGGTGCCCAGCCGCCCTACCGCCTCGCCGGCTTCCGCCTGCGTGCCTTCTCGGTCGCCCGCCACTCCCACGGCGGCACCGGCTCGCGGTCAGCCCACAGGCCACGGCCAGCGGCTCGGGCTTCGCCCTCGGCAGCGTCGGCACTGCCCAGAAACACCGCTGGGCAGAGCACCTTGCGATGCCCTGCCCAGCGTGAGATCACGAGTGCCGTGAAGCGCTCAGGTCAGCGTGCGCGGCGACGGCGGAACATCGTGTAGCCGCCGCAGGCCAGACCGGCGAGAGCCATCGCGCAGGTGGAGGGCTCAGGCACGGCAACCGGACTTGCGAGACGAAAACCGAGGGTGTCGAACCCGAACGACGGGTCGTACACGACGCGGGTGGACGACGACAAGAAGGACGCGCTGTTGGTCCACGTGCCGCCCCGCAGCCCACGAGTCGAGCCGGCAGAGCCCGTGAGATCGTTCCATTCAAACAAGTTGCCGCTCATGTCAAAGGCACCGTAGGCACTCGCCCCACCATTCGTGCCCACCGTCGTCACGTTGCCCGTCTGGCCGTTCCACGATGCGGCGTTGTTGTAGTTCGCGAAGTTGCCCGCGCTCCCGGACGAACCAATACCGGTCGAACCCGCCGTCACCGCCGTCGGAATCGAGTCGCTCTGCGTGGCGTAGTCCCAGTAGCCCGCGTTCGTGTTGCCGCCCTTGTAGTAGGCCGCCTTGTACCACTGGTCTTCCGTGGGGATATAGAAGGTTGCTCCAGAGTTCACCGCAGGGGCGCTGCCAATGATCGCATTATTGAGCGTGTAGGCACCCGTCTCCGTGCTCGATGTGCCCGTCGCGCCGTTCATCAACCAGTTGGCAACCCGCGCCGCGTCGAACCAAGTGACGTAGTTCACCGGCTTATCGCCCATGTTGGTCTTCGCGGCGTACTTGCTGCCGGCGGCAGCACCAGATGTCAAACTGATCCCTCCACGGGCGTCGCTGCCCATGCTCGCGTTGTAGACGGAGTTCGGATTGGTGCCGTTTGGATCCACCGAGTTCAGGAAGCCCGCGTACTGCGAGTTGGTCCACTCGAACTTCATGATCTGGAACGAAGTCGCCACGGCACCGGCGGGGTTTGGGTCACCGGTGGTGTCGGGCGCGTTCCCCGGATCGCCCACCGTCACCCAGTCGATCGTCACGGCATGAGCAGGAACGGCCAGCGAACCAAGCAGGGCCGCCACGCCGAGGGACAAGACGACGCGAGGCAGACGGGCGAACGACGCCATGGACCTTTTCATGAGCAAACTCCTTGAATGGCAATCAGAACGAGACATCGCTGCGTCCGGTTCTACAGCCACCTCGCTCGCCGCGAAGCCACAAAATCCGAAATGTGACGAATCGGGCACGGGCAGGGACGAATCGGGCACAGGCTGGGACGAATCCGCCGCGAGAGGTGCCGCTGTGTTCGCTACCCCAGCACCTTGAACGTCCCCGCCACGTAGGCGGGGCAGTCCTGCACGTAGTCCTTCGCGGCGGCCGCCGTCACCTCGCGGGCGACCTCGACCCAGAGGTAGCACTGATTGCCGACAGCCTGCTCGGCCATGATCCGCATCGGCACCCAGCCACCCAGGTGCTCGGCTACTGCAACGCGGCGGCGGTCACGAATGGCCCGCGTATGGCCCGCCATAAAAACGAACCGGAACCGCCGGCACGACGCCGTGGGGCCGGCGCAGATGGAGGAGGTGTGATCCATCGTGCAGCCTTGGCCCCACGGCTCCGCGCGGGATTTGTTCACGACTTGAACGACAGCACGACCGCAGCGGCCGTGCCCATGTCGGTGTTGCTCACGAGCTTCACGAACCGCAGCGGATACACCGCATCCGGCAGCACGCACGCACCGCCATCGGCCGGCACCGCCACCGTCGCCGCCTGGCCGTCGTGGCCGTACAGCGGCACGAATGTCACGCCGTCACCGCTGCCGTAGATCGTCAGCGTGTGCGTGCTCGTGACGCCCGCCACGTGAACCATCCCGGCCGCCACGTCTGCCATCAATAGCGTCGTGCATGATGCCGTGGCCGTGCTCGCAGTCACGTCGGCGTTTCGCGTGCGGTGCGTCAGGGTGGTTTCGCTCATCGTCGCACCCCAGCCTGCTCCGCGATGAACCGGAATGCCCACGCCCGGGCGCTCGTCCGCAGATCAACGGGGCAGCCCACGCTCGCACCCTTGAAACCGTAGCACCGGGCACCGCTGTACGCGGGCCGCACCGTGGCCGAACGCGGCAGCACCGCGACGTGATCGAGCCGGGCCTCATCCACGACACGCATCCGGCCAACGCCGTCACGTTCCACGATCCACGATTTCGTCTTGTCGAATCCAATCGACACGCCAAGGCTACGGCCCTCGATCTCCGCGATCACTTCGCGGGCTACCTTCGTGTCCCGCAGCCGGGCCTCGAACTCGAGCCCCGTCAGCGGCTCAATCCGAAACGTCAGATCGAGATCACCCGAACGTGCGACAACGGGGCCGCCGTGGCCGTAGGTGAGGGGCACGCCCTCGCCGCTGATGCACCGCACCTGCGCGAGAATCATCTCCAACGCTCGCGGCGTGAACTGCTCGGGCAGCCGCTCGCCGTCGCTCACCGTGAACGCTGGCCGGCTCACGCCGGGGCAGCACGTGCCAGCCACCCAGCCGATCACCGGGGCTTTCGCCCTGGCGGCCGGCTTGGTGACGGGCTTGGCCGGTGCCGGGGCCGCCGGCTTGCTCGGATTCATCCTGGCCCGCACCCACGCGGGCGCGTTCCTCAACTTCATGGCAATTTCCTCGGGCGTGGCAGAGATCGCAGCCCGTTCAACGATGACGCTCACAAGGCACCTCCATTCTGCTTCCGACGATCCATCTCCTCGATGCGGAACCGCACGGCCGTGTCGAGATCCGCGAGCACGTGAACGTGCTCTGCGGCCAACTGCCGCAGGCTGTGCTCGTAGGCGCTGCCCTTCGTGGCCTTGGCATTGGCCTGGCGGTGCTCCTCGCGGAGCATTTCCAGTTTCTTCCGCGTGGCCTCGATCTCCACCGCCAGTTCCGATACACGGGCAGCCGCAGCCGGCTGCGCCTCGATGGCGGCGGCCAACTTCGCCCGCGTGGCGTTGGCTCGCTGCAACGCCTCCACGTCGCGCTCGAACGTGTAGCCGGGCAGGCCCAGGTGCTCCAGCAGCTCGGCCGCCTGCTCCATGTTCTCAATCGTCACCGGCTCGCCGTCGGCGTGCCGCTGCACGATCCCGCGATACGCTTCGATCCGCTCCCGCACCCTGCGGGCGTTGATCTCCGCGAACGTCGTCGGGAGCACTGGGGCCGCTGGGGCCGCCTTGGTTTTCGTCGCCGTTGCCATAACTCGATCCTCCATGCGGCCTCAGTTACCAGCCAGAGCACGAGCCGCACGTGCCCCGGTGTTGAACGTCATCCCCAGCACAAGTGCGTGAGCGTCATCGGGCGATCATCCGGCGACTCGTCAGGCACGTAGCGCTTCGGGAATCCGGCGTCACGCCACCGCAGGAAGCGCCGCCATTCCGCACCGTCGAGCACACCTAATTCCCTGAGATGCTGCGCCTGGCATTTCTGGAACGGATACCCCGCGTACCAGTACCGCGTGCCCTCGACGGTGAGGTGGTCGCGCTGGTCGATGTGATTCGCCGGCAGTTCCTTGACGAACGGCACCTGC
>JBIKND010000245.1:0-4317 GCA_044358905.1 Pirellulales bacterium
CAAGTCGTATCGCGGGAAGATCTTCATGTGCAACACGCACGGCAAGCGAGTGAACGTCGATCGGCTCGAGTATGCCCCGCGCGGGATCGTCGGCCGCCACGCGCCCGATTTCCTGAAGGCGTTCGACACCTGGTTCCGCGGGATCGAGCTTGTGAGCGGCCCCGACGGCCGCGTGTGGATCGCCGACTGGACCGACAAGGGGGAATGCCACGACCACGACGGCGTGCACCGCACGTCGGGCCGGATCTATACCGTGCTCCACGGCGACGCGCGGCGGCCGGGGCCGATCGACCTGCACGCGCAGACCGATGCCGAGCTCGTGGCCTTGCAGCTGCACCGCAACGACTGGTTTTGCCGCCGGGCCCGCGAGATTCTCGCCGAGCGTGCGGCCGCAGGCGGCGACCTCTCCGCGGCTGCCGCGGCGCTCCGCCGGCTTGCCGAAACGCACACCGACCCCACGCGGCGGCTCCGCGGCCTCTGGGCTGCGCAAGGGATCGGCGCGGCCGATCGCGACTGGCTGCGGGGGCGGCTCGCCGACGAGCATGCGTCGGTTCGCGCCTGGGCCGTGCGGCTGCTCGTGGACGATCCGACGGGCAAGGCCGTGTCTGATAACCAGCCCGGCTGGCTCGGCGACGCGCTTGCGAACCTCGCGAAGAGCGAACCCGCCGGGCTTGTGCGGCTTCACCTCGCAGGCGCGCTGGAAAAACTGCCGTACCGTTGGCGGTGGCCGATTGCCGAGTCGCTCGCTTTACGCACGAGCGACGCCGACTGGCGCGAGCTTGCCCTGCTGCTCTGGTATGGCCTGCGTGGCCCGGTCGCCGAGGATCCCGCCATGGGGGCGACGCTCGCGGCGAAGACGCCGATGCCCACACTGCGGCGGCTCGTCGCCCGTAGGCTCGCCTTCGACGCCGACCGGTCGGCCGCGTGTGCCGACGCGCTCGCGTCGCTGCTCGAGGCGACGGCGGGCGACGGTGCGCGGCGCGCCGACGTGACCGCCGGCATCACGGCGGCCTGGGAGGCGCGCAAGAAACTGCCGCTGCCCGCCGGCTTGCTGGCGCTCGTCGCCGAGGATCCTGCCCTCGCGCGGTTCGCCAAGCCCCGCGCGGAGTCCGAGCCAAAGCCACAGGACACCGCGCCGGACGCGACCGCCGCAGCGATCGCGCAGCTGCAGACGTCCGGCCCCTCGACGCCAGAGGCCCGCCGCGCGGCGATCAAGGGATGGCGCGAGAAGCTCACGCCCGAGGAACTCGCGCGAGCCGACCGGGCCGCTGGTCGCGTCGTTTGGCGGCAGCGGTGCGGCACCTGCCACATGCTCTTCGACGAAGGGGGCAACGTGGGGCCAAACCTCACCGGCGCCGGGCGGGCCGAGACCGACTACGTGATCCTGAACGTGATGGACCCGAGCGCCGTCGTGCCCGAGGCCTGGCGGCTGACGCAGGTGATCACCGCCGACGGACGCGTGATCGCCGGAGCGGTGGCCGCCTCCGACGACCGCACGCTCACGCTCCGCACGACCGCCGGTGAGATTCAACTCGACCGCGAGGAGATCGACGAGGTGGTCACGCGGGAACAGTCGGTGATGCCCGAGGGCCTCTGGAACGGCCTTACCGACGACGAGGTCCGCGACCTCGTGGCCTACCTTGCCTCACCCACGCAGGTGCCGCTGCCAACGCCGTGAACGGCCGCGGTGCAAATGCCCGGATCGAGATGGCGGGCGTCACCCCGCTTGCTTCGCGGCCGGGGGCCAATGGCGTCGTCGAGCTCTCGCCGTTTGAGTTCCTGGACCGGCTCGCCGATCTCGTGCCCCCGCCGCGGAAGCACCGGCATCGCTATCACGGGGTTTTTGCACCGAATCACAAGCTGCGAAAAGCCGTCACGGCGCTGGCGATCGGCAACGTCGGCAAGCGGCGCGATGCCGCGCTGTCGCCCCCTCTCCCTCTGGGAGAGGGCCGGGGCGAGGGTGCCCCGAACCACGCCAAGCCCCGCTCGCATGACACCTCGCGGATTGCCTGGGCGAAACTCCTTGCCCGGTTGGGTGAGGAGTTTCCGCTCGAGTGCCCGAACTGTGGCGGCGACACCCGGCTCAGAGGAGACGGCCGGCAGGAGCCGGCTCACTTCGAACCGGATGTTCGCAAGCGGGAGAAGGCCAGGATGGCTTCGCCCGCGTGAAGTTAGATCCTCACGCACTTGGGCGAACCGCTCGAACCGCCGGCAGGAGCCGGCTCACTTCGAACCGGAGGTTCGCAAGCGGGAGAAGGCCAGGATGGCTTCGCCCGCGTGAAGTTAGATCCTCACGCACTTGGGCGAACCACTCGAATCGCCGCCAGTGTCGCCCGCCCGCGGCCCGCCCACCGACTGGGGCGAGTTCGTGCAGGTCCACGATGACCGCGACGTCTTTCAGGCGTCACCCGACGAGCTGCCTGCGATCGACATCCACTCGCTGTGAGGCGGGTGTCGCCAACCGGCTGATGTCCGGATACGGAGAAGGACCGCGCCGAGTTTGAAAAACCGACACTTCCGGAGCGTACCGTGGCCTGGGTATGCCCGCGACGACCGGCCCGGCACGCACCTGTCAGCGACCAGCCCGGGCCAGATCGCGACTCACCGACCAGGAAACGGTTTCGGAAGTGCCGTTGACCGTCCTATCCTTCTCCGCGCGGCCCTCGCCGATCTCACGAGCGAAAAGGACTACCGGCTTTGGTTCGAGCCCTACTGGGCGCGGGTGCATCCCTATCGGGTGAACGTGAAGCCGGGGGCGGCAGCCGAGGCGACGATCGTCGTGAAAAACTTCCTCGACGTGCCGACGGTCTACGAACTCAAGCTCGTCTGCCCGCCGGGCCTGCGGGTCGATCCGTCGGTGGCGACGGTCCGGGTTGAGGCGGGGGCCGCGCGGCGGCTGCCCGTCCGCGTGTCGGCAGCGCAGGATGCCGCCGCGGGCCTCGCGCTCGTGGCGATCGACATCACGCAAGACGGCGTCCGCCGCGGCCAGCTCTTCGACGTGATCGTGAACGTCGGGTAGCGGGCAACACCGGCCCGCCGTTCCCAAAAGCCCCCGGCGGAAGTCGGTGGGATGACGCGATCCACTCCTTCAATCGCCGGCGTGAAAAAATGCCCGGATGGTGATGGCACGCGTCACCCCGCTCGCTACCGCGGGGGGCTTCCGGCCGGTTCCACGGGCGAAACGACCTGCGGTATGCTCACTCCGCATGCACCGCTCGCTGCTCACGACCATCGCTCTGCTCGCCTCGGTCATGGCCGCCCGGGCCGCCGACCCGTCGCCGCATGCCATCAACACGCAGGCGGCCGGCGATGAGCCCCCCGCCGCTGCCGAGTTCGTCCGCGGCATCACGGTGCCCGAGGGATTTCGCGTCGCACTCTTCGCCGCCGAGCCCGACGTCGCGCAGCCGATCGCGATCACCACCGACGCCCGCGGCCGGCTGTGGGTCGTCGAAAACTACTCCTATCCCGAATGGCGATCGACCGGCACCGATCGCGTGCTCATCTTTGAAGACACCGACGGCGACGGCCGGTTCGACTCGCGAAAGCTCTTTCTCGACGGCGGCCGCAACCTCACCGGCATCGCGCTTGGCCACGGCGGCGTCTGGCTCACCTCGCCTCCGGAACTCGTCTTCGTGCCCGACCGCAATCGCGACGACCGTCCCGACGGCCCGGCCGAGCCGATCCTCGACGGCTTCAATGCGAAGAACGTGGCCCACAACGTGGTGAACGGCCTGATGTGGGGCCCCGACGGCTGGCTCTACGGCCGCCACGGCATCCTCGCCACGAGCCGCGTGGGGCGGCCGGGAGATTCCGAGGCGGCCCGCACGCCGATCGACTGCTCGATCTGGCGGGTGCATCCAAGCACGCATCGCTTCGAGGTGGTGGCCCGCGGCACGACGAATCCCTGGGGCCTCGACTACGACGACTTCGGCGAAATGATCTTCACCAACAACGTCATCGGCCACCTCTGGCACCTGATCCCGGGCGCACACTACGAGCGGATGTATGGCGTCGATCCGGAGCCCCATGTCTACGAGCTCATGCCGCAGTGCGCCGATCACCTCCACTGGCCAGGCGGCGCGTGGAAGGATGCCCGCGAGGTGGCCGGCAAGCTCGATCCCGCCGTCGATGCCCTCGGCGGCGGGCATTCGCACTGCGGCGGCATGATCTACCTCGGCGAGATGTTTCCCGAGTCGTATCGCGGGAAGATCTTCATGTGCAACACGCACGGCAAGCGAGTGAACGTCGATCGGCTCGAGTATGCCCCGCGCGGGATCGTCGGCCGCCACGCGCCCGATTTCCTGAAGGCGTTCGACA
>JBIKND010000246.1:0-4311 GCA_044358905.1 Pirellulales bacterium
CCCAGCAGAACCCGAAGTTGGGATTGAAGCCGTAGGGGAAGCGGTTGATCTGCTGGACGGCACTGGAGCCGACCAGGGCGAAGCCGAAGATCCGCTCGAATGGAGCCGTGATCTTGCCCACGATGCTATCGAAGGCGACCCACTGATCCTGGGCGATGAACACGCGGTCGCCCGGCAGCAGCTGGTAGTTGGTGGCCGTCGAGCCCCCCTTCATGATCGCTTCGATGTCCACGGGCAGCACCTGGTCGCAGCCCACGCCCGAAGGCGCCGGCCGCGCGACCCAAATGTCTTTGCTGGAGAGCCGTGAGAGGCCGTTGATCTGGGCCACCGCGTCGAGCACGGTCTCATTGCCGGTCACGGGGAACCGGCCCACCTGGTCGCCGAACCCGGCGCCCTCGGTGATCACGTAATAGACCTTCGAGTTGTAGGAAAACACGTCCACGCTCACCAGCGGCGCGTCGAGGTGCTGCGAGAGGTGCTTTTCGATCGCGGCCTTGGCCTCGTCGAGTGTCAGGCCGGTCACATACACGCTGCCGTAGGTGCCGAGGTTGATCGTGCCGTCGGGGCCCACAAGGTGCTCGCCGGCAATCTGCTGCTGGCCGGCGGCCTGGGCGAGCGTGAGCGAAACCTGCGGCTCCCGCAGCACCCGCTTGAGGTGGCGGAAGACGGAGTCCTGCGCCTCTTCGAGCGACTGCCCGCCCACCATGATCTTGCCGTAGGACGGGCCGAGGTCGAGCATCCCGCCCGGCTCCACGACATACAGCCCGTTGATCGGCTGCTCGAGGAGCGTGCCCTCCACGATGACCTGCAGCGTGTCGAACGACTGAATCCGAAACGGAGGCTTGGGCACGACCCGCAGCGCATCCACGAGGAGGATGTCCGGCGGCTCGATCACATACGCCGGGAGCGTGACCTTCGCGAGTTCCTTCGCGGGCAGCCGGGCGGGATCGGTGGGCGGGCAGTTGGCGTCGATCATCGCCTGTTGCGCGGCATTGTGCTGCGGCCTGCCAAATGTCTTGCAGCCCGTCACCGCCGCGACACCGGCCACGAGCAGGAGCAGCCCGCACAACCGGACCAGCCGCGGCCATCCGGCCTGCAGGGCTTGGAATCCGCGTGATTCGTGCTCGAGACGGCTGGCCATGGCAAACTCCTTGCGACCGGTAGAGTCACTCCGATCGGCTTTATCGGCACAGACGGACGGCAAACTTTGCCCGTGTTTCCGGCGGGGGCGGGGGCGGGTTTGCGAGATTTCCGCAAACCCCCGCGGCGCCGAGCGACAACGGCCTTACGAGGACGTAAACTTCGGGTACTTGTCGGATGAGCATCGTGGGGCCATGGGTGGCCAAAGCCACCCAGAAGAACGGAGTTCGCGCACCCCAAAATGCCCATCCTCCCCAAACAACGCGACATCTATCCAGATGACCTGCTGGACGCAGTCGATGGCGACGACGGGCAGTCGAGCGGCGTGGCAACCGCTCATTGGGTCGCCTTCTACACCCTCTCGCGCCGCGAGAAGGATCTCATGCGGAAGCTCGAAGGCGCCGGCGTGCCGTTCTACGCCCCGATGGTCCGCCGCCGTCTCCATTCCCCCGGCGGCCGCGTGCGTGCCTCCTACGTGCCTCTTTTCCCAGGCTACGTATTCTCGCGCGTGGACGACGAGCAGCGCCGCGCAGCCCTCGCCACGAACACGGTCGCCCGCTGGATTCCGATCGTCGACGAGCGAATGCTTGTCTCCGACCTGCGGGCGATCAAGCGGCTCATCGACACCGAGAAGCCGCTCACTCCGGAGGCCCGGATCGAACCGGGCCAGGCGGTCCGCGTACGAAGTGGTGCCCTCCGGGGGCTCGAGGGAACGGTGATCAAGCGTCGCGGGGCGGAGCGGCTGATGATCGCCGTGCGGTTTCTGAACCAGGGGGCGTCGATCGAGGTCGAAGACGTGGACCTGGAGCGGCTGTAGTTTTTCATCGCAGGATGCATTCATGAATTTCCTTGCACCACGCATGCCTTTCCGCCGCATCAATCGGCGGGCGATCACGCTCATCGCCGTGCACGCGGCGATCTTCGCGATCGCCTTCTTTCTCGCCTTCTTCGTCCGCAACGACTTCAAGCTCGAGAGTTGGCTGCCGACCTACCTGGCCACGGTCGCCGGCTTGATCGCCGTCAAGCTGGCCGTCTTTTATCTTCTCGGCCATTGCCACGCCTCCTGGACGCGGGTCGCCTTCGGCGACCTCACGAACCTGCTCTGGGGCGCCACCCTCTCGATGCTCGTGCTGGCATCGATCGACAGCTTCGTGATCTCGACCGGCTGGCTGGGAGTGCCGCGGGTCCAACGGAGCGTGATCCTCCTCGACTGGGCCTGCACGATCCTGTTGATCGGCGGCATGCGGGCCGTGTATCGCAGCGTTCGCGAGGAACTGCGGCCGCTGTTCTCCGGCCGGCCCGCCCGTTCCGCGATCATCGTCGGGGCCAACCGGTCCGGCGAATTGATCGCCCGCAACCTCATGGCCGCCTCGCAGAATCCGTACTTCATTCTGGGCTTCCTCGACGACGACCCGCACCTCAAGCATTCCCGTGTGGCCGGCATCGAGGTTCTTGGCAGCGTCGACGAGGCGGGCGTCGAGGTCAGTCGCCGCCGCGTGGACGACGTGATCGTGCAGTCGGGCACGCTCACCGGGAAGCGGTTTCGCCGCCTGCTCGACGAGTGCACTGCAGGCGGCGCAACGGTGAAGGTGCTGCCGGCGATCGACGAGTTGCTCAACGGCCAATCGGATCCCTCGCACGTTCGCCTGCGGTCGGTGGAGATCAAGGACCTGCTGCGACGCGAGCCCGTCAAACTCGACGATTCCGCCATCCGCGCCTTGATCGAGGGCCGGACGGTCATGGTCACGGGGGCCGGCGGCTCGATCGGCTCCGAGATCTGCCGACAGGTGCTGCGGTTTTCGCCGCGTCGTCTCCTGCTGGTCGAGCGCGGGGAGAACGCGCTGTTCCTCGTGGAGCAGGAGTTCGCCAGGCTCGATCCCAAGCCGGCCTTCGAGCCGCTCATCGCCGACGTCACCGACGCCCAGCGGATGGAGCAGATCTTCGCCACCTACCAGCCGGAGGTCGTGTTCCACGCCGCAGCCCACAAGCACGTGCCGATGATGGAGTGGAACCCGGCCGAGGCGATCAAGAACAACGTCCTCGGCACGCGGCAGGTGGCGATCCTGGCCGACCGCTACGGCGTCCGTGAGTTCGTCTCGATTTCTACCGACAAGGCAGTGAACCCCACGAGCGTCATGGGCTGCTCGAAGCTGCTGGCGGAGCGGTTCGTGCAGGCAATTTCACAGGACTCGAAGACGAAGTTCATCGTCGTCCGCTTCGGCAACGTGCTCGCCAGCAACGGCAGCGTGGTGCCCACGTTCCAGGAGCAGATCCGGCGTGGCGGGCCGATCACGGTCACGCATCCGGGCATCGAGCGGTTCTTCATGACGATCCCCGAGGCCTCCCAGCTCGTGCTTCAGGCGGCCACGCAAGGTTCCGGTGGCGAGATTTTCGTGCTCGACATGGGCGAGAGCGTGAAGATCGTCGATCTGGCCCGCGACCTGATCGCCCTGTCGGGGCTCGAGCACGACGACATCGAGATCGTGTTCACCGGGCTTCGGCCCGGCGAGAAGCTCTTCGAAGAGCTGTATTTCGACGACGAGCGCCGCGTCTCCACCAAGCATCCGAAGGTCTTCTGCGCGATGCACCGGCCTGCCGATCTGCACGCCGTCGAGGCCATGCTCCAGGATCTTGCGGAGGTGATCGACGAATCACCGGAGGTGGTTCGTGCCCGCCTCCGCGAGGTGGTGCCGGAATACGCGACCGAGCCGGGCAGCCCGCCCACCGCGTTGCCCGCAGAGGAATTGCGTAAGGCCCGTGCGAAGTAGCCGCCTGCAAGTGATCCCGGAAGTGCACGTCGCGGGCGATCCCGCGGCGCAGGGGATCCGCGTGCCGTTCGTGCGGCCGGCCCTTCCGCCTGTCGAGGCCGTCCGGCCCGCGATCGACGAGATCGTGCGCACGGGTCGGCTCACGAAGGGCCCCTACGTCGAGCGATTCGAAAAGGCGATCGCGGAGCGGCTCGGCGTGCGGCATGCGGTCGCAGTGAGCAGCTGCACCGTCGGCCTGATGCTCGTCTATCGTGCGCTCGACCTCGCTGCCGGCAGCTGCCGCAGCCGCCGCGGTATCGCCGAGGGCTGCCAGGTGGCGTCGATGGAGCCGCTCACGCGGTTCGGCGTGGCCCGGTCGGGAAACCGCTCGGAGCCGATGGGCGAGGTGATCATCCCGAGCTTC
>JBIKND010000082.1:0-15432 GCA_044358905.1 Pirellulales bacterium
ACACTCTCAAAAAAATTTTTCCTCCCGCCACCACCATCACCCAAAAGATTGAGTGCCAGGCATTTTGGCGGCAAGAAGGCAAGGTTCTCGACAAGAACCGCAGCAGAAGAGGGAGTGCACTAGCGAGATTCTCAGTATCGACGGGAGCAAGACAAAGGGTACGCTCAAGGGCTGCGAGGGTGTCATGCACAAGATCTTCGTGAGCCTGAATTGTTTTGTTCTCCTCGTGGGGCTCGCGCACGCCGACCCGCAGGACGAGAGAACGACTCTGTCCGTCGAGCAGGCCAAAGTATTCGCTCAGGACACGAGTGGGCGGTTGCAACTCGATCGGTTGGTCATGCTGTCCCCCGAGGCAGCGAAGGAACTGGCCCGGTTCGAAGGTTGGCTGTCACTCAACGGGCTGACGTCGCTGTCGAAAGAAACTGCGGCGGCGCTTGGCCAACACAAAGGGCCGTTACACCTCAACGGGCTGGCGAACGTGTCGGACGAGGCGGCGACGGCGTTGGCCTCGCACGTCGGCGAACTGTCGTTGAACGGTCTGACCTCTCTCTCGGACGAGGCCGCCAAGGCTCTCGCCAAGCACAACGCCAACTACAATGGAGGCCGCCTGTATTTGAACGGCCTGACCACGATTTCCACGGTGGCAGTCCAAGCGTTGGCAACACGCAAGGGGGTGTACCCATTTCGGCTCGAAGGGTTGACCTCGCTTTCGCCGGAAACGGCGGCGGTACTGGCGCAACTCCCCTTGACTCAATGGGACCCCAGGCTTCCCAGCCTCGAGACGATTCCCGACGACGTGGCCCAGGCGTTGGCGAAACGAGAGTTGGCCGACAGACGCCCGTATGCAATGGGGGGTTTGACCTCCATTTCCGCTGAAGCGGGAAGGATGCTGGGGCCGAAGCTCGATGGTCGACTCCCCGCACTCAAAGTGCTTTCCGTTGAACTCGCCGAAGGGCTGGCGAAAAAGCGCTACGACGGCGTCGTCATGAGCCCCCTGTGCCTCGACGGCCTGACGACGCTGTCCCCCGGTGCGGCCAGGGCCATCTCCGAATGGGATGGCCAGATCTACTTCGACGGCCTGACGGAGATTTCCGACGAAACCCTCAAGGCACTCGTCGAACACAAAGGGCGCCCCGGCGACAAGTTGTTAGTCCACCTCAGAGGCTTGGAGACGCTTTCCGGTGACGGCGCCGTGATCCTGGCCGCCTGGCCGAAATGGTGTGGCGACCTGCCGGCGTTGACGGCGCTCTCCGAAAAATCAGCCGCCGCGCTGGCGTCGTCTCGCAACTGGAATGGCAGTCTTCCATCCCTCAAAACGATCACCCCCGACATGGCCAGGACGCTGGTCGGGCGGCAGGGCAATCTCCTGCTGGATGGGTTGACGACGCTTTCCGATGAAACAGCGAAGGAACTCGCCAGGCATCAGGGAGGCACCCTCTCGCTCAACGGACTGCCCTCGCTTTCCGACAACGCTGTCGTGGTGCTCGCCGCGCGCGATGGGCGCCTATCCCTGAACGGGTTGAAATCGCTTTCCGACCAGTCGGCCGCGGCACTTGGAAAACACAAGGGTGATTGGCTGTTCCTCGATGGCCTGACATCCTTGACCGACGAGGGAGCACGGTCGCTGGCCCAGCATGCCGGAATCGTGTCGCTGAAGGGGTTGCAGACCGTCTCGGACGCATCGCTCCAGGTGCTGAAGGTCAATTCACGCATCGGACTGGCGGACAAACTCCGCGTGGCCCATGAGGACATTTCGGCCAAGACCGACGGGAAGTTCGTCGGCGCCTTCCTCGAAGCCCACTGCACGAGTTGCCACGGCGGTGACAGCAAGGCAGGCGACTTCTCGATGGATCGCCTGTCGGTCGACAATATCGCCGGCCGGGTCGCCTATGCCTCGATCCTGGAGCGACTTCGCGCCAGAGACATGCCGCCAAATGTCGAGGATCGGCCAGATCCCGCGGAATCCGCCGGCGTTGTGCGATGGATTGCGTCGCAACTCGACACGCCGCTCGAGGGGCCTGTGACGCCGTATGCAGTCAAGGAAGCGCCGGTGGACGGGAATCGTTTGCCGCACGCGATTCTTTTCGGCGGTCCGCGCGGGCCGAGCGTGCCGCCGCCGCCGCGACTGTGGCGTCTGTCGCCGTCTGCCTACACCAAGGCCCTCAGCGGCTTCTATGTGAACGGCTTGCAGCAACCGTTTGGCCAGATTCAGGATGCCGGCTTCAAGGACTTCTCGGCGATGTACGCGCCGGACGAAGGCGCCGCGAGTTTGATCATCGCGAATGCCGAGCAGGTTGTCCTGACCCAGACCAAGTCGCACGTCCTGGCCAACATCAACGAAGTCCCGGCCGGCAAGGAGCCGCTCTGGCCGAGCGACGAACGGATCAAGACGGCGACCCCCGAAGAACGCGAGCATCTCGCGAAGGGCGATCGAGTTCGCCAGGGAAACGGAATCTTTGCCCCTTTGATGCATCCCAAGGTTTCGGCGAATCGCAGCGAACTGGTGCAGGCGCTGAAGCAGCAGTACCAGGCCGTCGTCCTGCGAACTCCGCGTGAGGAAGAGCTGAAAAGCCTGCTGGAACTCTACGAGGAGGTGGCCAGAGAGGGGGATTTTTCGCTGGCGGGCAAGGCGATTCTGATGGCGCCGCTCATCACGCCCGAGGCCATCTTGCGCTTCGAGATCGGGCTCGGCGCGGAAGTGCGGCCCGGCGTGCGAATGCTGTCGCCGCGCGAGACCGCGCTCGCGATCGGCCTCTCCCTTTCCTCCAGACGCAATCTGGGGCTTTTGGCGGCGGCCGCCCAGGGGAAACTCGCGTCGCGCGACGAAGTTGCCGCCGCCGTCCGTACTGCTCTCAACGATCCCAAGCTCGGCAAATCACGGATCCTTTGGTTTTTCCGCGAATACTTCGATTATTACCGGGCGACCGATGTCTTCAAGGATCCGCTGCCCGACTACATGCTTCGCCGTCGCATCAACCATGCGCCGGAAGATTATGTCGCGGAGACCGACCTGTTCGTTTTGCAAATCCTCGGCGAGGATCAAGATGTCTTCGAAAAGATGCTGACCGCTCCCGCTTGGTCAACGGCTGATCGACTTCGGTCTTTTTCGCAAGCGGCCCGTGAATTCCCCGCATCGACGTTCCAGGACAGTGACATAAGCCCGATCTTCCGCAAACTTCCGCCGACCGAGAGCGAGAACGATTCCCGAACCGCCGGCGACACCCGAATCGCCGGCGACAACATCGGTGTTCTCATGCAGCCGAGTTGGCAGGTGGCCTGGTCCACGAACTTCCACAACGACATCGTTCGCCGCGGCCGTTGGCTGCGTGAGCGCCTGCTGGGCGGCCGGGTGCCGGACTTGCCCATCAATGTCGCCGCGATGATCCCCGACGACCCGCACCGCACGCTCCGCCAGCGGCAGATGGTCACACGGGCGGCCGAGTGCTGGGAGTGCCACTATCGTATGGACGAGCTCGGCACGCCGTTCGAGTACGCCGACCACTACGGATTCGTTCGCACATCCGAACCAGTCATCGATCTCGTAGCGATGGAGTCGGTCAAGGACAAGACGACCAAGGTCTACCGCGACGCGCCGCTCGACACGACGGGCTTCATCCGCCACAGCGGCGAACCAAGCCTCGACGGCCCGGTCAAGGACGCTCCAGAAATGCTGCGGCGGCTGGCGGAATCGGAACGCGTGCGACAGGTGTTCATTCGTCACGCGTTTCGCTTTTTCCTGGGACGCAATGAAACTCCCGGCGATGCGCCGGCATTGCAGGAGGCTGACCGCGTCTACCTCGCAAGCGGCGGCAGCTTCAAGGAGCTGCTCGTGTCGCTGTTGTCATCGGAATCTTTCTTGTATCGAACCCTGCCCGCTATCGCCGAGGAGTCCAAATGACGATCGCCAACACCGCACTCAGGATGATTACGCCAGACCAGGTCGATCGCCGAACGGCCCTCAAGGGCATCACGCTCGGCGCGGGGGCGGTCGTTCTCCAGCCGTTTTTGAACGCGCTGGCAGCCGAAGCCAGGGGCGAAGCGCCGCCGCCGCGGCTGGTCTTCGTCGTCGAGGCCAACGGACTGTGGGAGTCTCACGTCCGTCCGCAGACCCTGGGCGCGGCGGGGAACGGAGGGACCAGCGCGGCGGACAAACTGTACGATTCGCCGCTCGCGGACCATCAACTTCCCGAAGCCATCGCGCCCCTGGAGGCGATCAAGGATCGGATGTCGGTCGTGCTGGGGTTGTCCAGCAAACATGTCGTGCCGAACCACGGTGGCGGATATGGCGTCTTCAATTGCTGCAAGCAAGGCCTGGGCTCTCTCCATGCGGTCCATGCACAGACGGTCGATCACGCCTTTGCCGCGCAGGTTCCAGCAGTGCTTCCCGTCGTCGGGTTGGGGGTGCCTGCTAACCCGGACCGGGTCTTCTCCAACTGGCTGTCGGTGAGTTCACCGAGGCGGCCAATGCCGTACATCTGCCAGCCGGAGATGGCCTTCCGGATGCTCTTTGGCAGCGCGGCGGAGGGGGACGCGGGGAAGGTGTTCCAGGTCCGGAACAAGCTGCTGGACTGGTGCCGCTCCGATATCCGGCGTGTGCGCGACGAACTGCCGCAAATGGACCGTGAGAAACTGGACGCGTACCTCGACAGCTTCGAGCAGATGCGCTCCCGGCAACAGAAGCTCAGCGAGATCAAGGATCGCCTGGAGGCCAACCTGCCCGCCCTGGACAAGTTCGATTGCAAACGGACGACCGGCCGCTTCGAGGCCCAGTGTTCCATGGCGGTGGCGGCGCTGGCTTCTCGGTTGACGAATGTGGCGGTCATCGATACGGCCTGTGGCTACCAGGGTTACCACACCTGGAAGGACCTGGGCGTGATCATCGACGGCCATGCGATCGGCCACACGGCTGCCCTTGATCCCAAGCGTGACCAGTCTGCCGTGCCGGTCCGCCGCTTCTACGCCGAGCGGGTCGTCGATATCGCCAGACGGCTGGCCGCCGTGAAGGAAGGAGACGGCACGCTACTCGACAACTCGCTGATCATCTACCTGAGCGACTCGGCCGAAGAGCACCACGGCCAGGGCGAGCAGTGGCCGATGATCCTGGTCGGTAACCTGGGCGGGCGATTGAAGACGGCCGGCCGGTTCTTGCAATACCCCGGTTACAAAAAGGACGGACACCGGACGATGTCCAACTTTTTCCTGTCGCTGCTGCACGCGGTGGGGGACAAGCGCGAGAAGTTCGGCGAAGCGGATCGCGAACTCGAAAACATAGATACCGCCGGCCCGCTGGCGGAGATTCTGGCGTAACCCCCGTCGATTCGTTCGGCTCGATCAGGGCCTGCGGCGGCAAGATTGACCGGACTTTTTCAATTTCACTGGAGATCATTCATGAAGCCATTGTTCAAGAAATCGGTATTGCTGCTCGGCTGTCTGGCGATGCCACTGCACGTCGCCTCCGTTTCCGCCGCAGACACCCCCGTTCGCCCGAAGGGGCTGCGGGTTCATTTCGATGGCAACAGCTGGTTTAACTTCGTTCCGGGTGTGGTTGCCGAGATGGCCAAGGCGGCCGGAATCGAGCACACGGGGAATTGGAGTGCCGACCTGGGGCCCCTCGCGACCGGGAACATCGACGTTTACGCTTACGGCATTCACTGGTGGAACAACGATGAAACGCTCAAGAGGGTCGAGCAGGCTGCTGAAACCGGGCTGAAGGCCAATCCGGATTTCCGAGCGTATTGCCATGCTGCCTGGGTGGTCCACGATATCAGGGCTGATGATGCGAAAATCAAGACGGTGGACGACTACAACAACGCCAACCTCGATCAGGTTCAGGCGGAAATCGACAAGCATCGCCAAGTGCTCGAGGCCGCGGTGGACAAGATGAACGGGAAGTTCGGAAAGCGGGTGGTGTTCGTGGTGCCGGTCGGGGACGCCACGGTGAAACTCCGGAGAATGGTCGTGGAGGGCAAGTTTCCGGGAGTGACGAAGCAATCGGGGGTGTGGTCCGATGTCATGCCGCACCCCGGACGGCAGGTCCGGGCGCTGAGCGGTTACTGCCACTACGCGGCGATTTACCGTCTTTCGCCCGTCGGGTTGCAAAACAACAATTTTTACGAACGCGCGGATGATCCCTTACCGATCACCGCCGAGCAGCATGCGATCCTGCAGCAGATCGCATGGGATGTGGTTTCGCGGTATCCTTACGCGGGGCTCGCCGCTCCGGCACATCCCGACGCCAAAGCCTCGGACTCTTCCGGCACGAAGGACGAGCCGAAGGCGGGAGCCCCCGGACCGGTGCCGGAACAACTCAAGGGCTGGAAGGCTACAAGCGTGATGCCCGGTGCTGGCATCGTGACCGATTACAACGACTACATCGATGCGTTGCCGAAGGCCGAACGGCCCGGCGTTTCGGACGTGAAGTACTACGTCGATAGCAACGGGCGATCAGCCGTGGCTGTCCTGGTCAACGTGGATCGTGTGGAGTGGGCCCATCTGCTCACCTACGACGAGCAGAACAAGCGGGCGGGTGTGAAGAAGTTTGTCGTGACGAAGTAATCAACGATGTTGATTGGCTCCCGGCCCGCGTGCAGCACGCCCGCGATGCCGTCGGTTCACATGGCACGCGGGTAGGCATTCCCACCCGGAGTCCCCCGGCTCCCGCCGGGGGCTTTTCGTCGGTCGGTACGGCAGATTCAACCCCGCGCTCGTGAAGGCTCGAAGCCTGCATCCCGTAGTCGCAGAGTGGCACTCTGCGGCTCCAGTGATCGCTTTTGTGCTACCGGCCGCGCGTTGGCGCTGCGGCCGGATCTTTTTGTAATTCGGCCAAGCCCGGCCGGCGATGTCGCTGCCGGTGTACGATGACGCGGATGACGCGAATGGCGATGGCTACAACCATGGATGGATGGCAAACACGCCCCTTCACGCGCTTCGTGGCGTGCCTCCTTGCCTGCGTCGGCGTCGCGTTTTCTGCGCGGGCCGATCAGACGATCGCCGTAGACTTCGCGAAGCCCGCGGGCCGAATCCGTGCGATTCACGGCGTCTGCAACGGGCCGGTGGCGTATGGCGAGAACCCCGATCTCAAGCCCTGGTTCAAGGAGGCGGGCTTTCCGACGGCGCGGCTGCACGACTGCCGCTGGCCGAGCCCTGACGTAGTGGATATCTCCACGATCTTCCCGCTCTTCCATCTCGATCCCGACGACCCGCGGAACTACACGTTCGCGAAGACCGATGCCTATATACACGGGCTCGTCGACTGCGGCACGAAGATCATCTACCGGCTCGGGCAGAGCATCGAGTACGGAACCGAGTACCACATCCGGCCGCCCGCCGACATGGAGAAGTACGCGCGGGTCTGCGTGAACATCGTCCGCCACTGCAACGAAGGCTGGGCGGACGGCTTCCGCCACGGCATCGACTACTGGGAGGTGTGGAACGAGCCCGAGGGTCAGGGCATGTGGCGGGGCACGCAGGAGGAGTTTTTCACGCTCTACGAGACGGTAGCCAAGGCGATCAAGGCCCACGACCCGAAGCTCAAGGTGGGCGGGCCAGCGCTCACGTCAGGCGCCTTCCAGAAAAACGGCTGGGGGCGTCCGTTCCTCGCCCGCTGCCGTGACCGCAAGCTGCCGCTCGACTTCTTCTCGTTCCACGCCTACACGGTCGATCACGTGGCCCTCTGTCGCGAGGCCCGCAAGGCGCTCGATGAGTTCGGCTTCGAGAAGACGGAGACGCACCTCAACGAGTGGCGGTACGCACCGAGCTGGGAAGGGCTCCGCCCGCGGGCTCCGGAAATGTTCGCGACGGTGCCCGAGTGGTTCCGGCAGGGCACCAATGGCCGCGGCGGCGCCTTCGCAACGTCGCTCCTCATGCGGCTGCAGGACGAGCGGCTCGACATGGCCAACTTCTACACGGCTGACACGTCGCGATGGAGCATGTTCGGCACGTTCGGCGTCCGCACGCCCGTGTACCACGCGTTTCGTGCGTTCAACGAGCTGGCGAAGCGGCCGCGGCGGGTGGCGTGCACGGTGGCCGCAGACCCGACCGCCCTCGCCGATGTGTCACTGCGGGCGAACGTCGCCGCAGTTACCGAGGCGAACCCCGGAGGGATCGGCGAAGCGCGGAAGTCGCAGCCGCCGGTCGCCTTGGCCGGCCTCGCCGAAGACGGTCGCTCCGCCGTCGTGCTCGTCAGCACGTTCGACGCCGCCGCCGGCCCGCGCGAGATCGCCGTGAGCGGCCTGCCTTGGGCCGCGACCGCCCGCATCGAAGCCCTGCTCGTGGACGACGACCATGCGCTCGAGCCGGTGGCGGCTGCCGTGGTCGCCGCGGGTCCGACGCTGACATTCACGATCGACATTCCCGCAGACGCGACGCTCCTCCTTCGGCTGACGCAACCATGAAGGCTGCCGTAACAGCGGTTTCCTGTTTTTTCCTCGTGGCCCTCGCCGCCGGGGTGGCTATCGCCGCGGAGCCGGCGGCAGTCGAGACGATCACGGTGGACTTCGCCCGCACGGCCGGCCGGATCAAGGCGATCCACGGCGTCAACAACGGGCCACTGACCCGCGGCAACAACGCCGACCTCGAGCCGTGGTGGAAGAAGGCAGGCTTTCCGACGGCAAGGCTCCACGACTGCCACTGGCCAAGCCCCGACGTCGTCGACGTTTCCACGATCTTCCCGCTTCCGCACCTCGACCCCGACGACGAGCGAAATTACCTGTTCGCGAAGACCGACGACTACCTCGCGGCCATCATCCGCTGCGGCACGAAGCCGATCTACCGGCTCGGGCAGAGCATCGAGCGGCACGGGGCCCACTTCTTCACGCATCCGCCCCGCGACATGGACGCCTACGCGAAGGTCTGCGTGAACATCGTGCGGCACTACAACGACGGCTGGGCTAAGGGCTTCCGGCACGGCATCGAATACTGGGAGATCTGGAACGAGCCCGATCTTGGCCGCGGGATGTGGGGCGGCACGCAGGAGGAGTATTTCACGCTCTACGAGAAGGTCGCGCGGGCGATTCACGCGCACGACCCGAAGCTGAAGATCGGCGGGCCGGCGCTCACGCAACGCGCCTTCGAGGAGAAAGGCTGGGGCCGGCCGTTTCTCGACCGCTGCAAGGAGCGGAATCTGCCGCTCGACTTCTTCTCGGTCCACGCCTATGTGACCGAGCCGGACCAGATCGCCGAGCTCGTCCGCACGGCCCGCAAAGAACTCGACGCCCGCGGCTTCGCGAAGACGGAGATTCACCTCAACGAGTGGCGGTATGCGCCAGGCTGGGGCGACCTCTCCCCGAAGCAGCGCGAGGACTGGGCGACCGTACCGGCCTTCTTCAAGCGGGCGACCGGTGGCAAGGGCGCGGCCTACGCGGCGGCCGTGCTCATCCGGATGCAGGACGAGCCGGTCGACATGATGAACTTCTACACGGCCGACGCCTCCCCCTGGAGCATGTTCGGCACGTTCGGCATCCGCACGCCCGTCTACCACGCGTTCGTGGCGTTCAACGAGGTCGCGAAGCGGCCGGCCCGCGCCGCCTGCACGGTCGCGGGTTCCGAAGGGCGACCGGCTGCCGCGCTCGCGGGGCTGGCAGAGGACGGCCGCTCGGCCGTCGTGCTCGTGAGCACGTTCGGCGCCGTCGCGGGCCAGCGGGAGCTGCGGATCGCCGGGCTGCCCTGGGCGGCGGCAACGCGCGTCGAGGCCCTGCTCGTGGACGGCGACCACGCACTCGACCCGATCCTGACCAGCCTGGCGTCCGCCACGAGGGACGCAGCCGCGATCACCCTGCCCCTCCCGGCCGACGCCGTCTGCCTCCTGCGCCTCACGCGTGCCCATGGTGATTGAGCCTCGACGACCCTATTCAAGTCCTGGCATCGCCACGCGTCGGCGAAACGCGGAACCGAAGCCGGCTTGAAAATCACAACCGTCTCGCGAGTGATCAGCATGTCCACATCCGTTACAACCGCGCCAGCAATCGCCCCCTTCACGTTCACCGCCTCCGCCGACCTCCTCGCCCGGTCGCAGGCCGCACTGTCGATGGGCGTGGCGAGCGGCATGCGGCGGGCCGGTGGCCCGGCCCCGCTGTTCTTCGAGCGAGGCGAGGGTCCGTATTACTTCGACGCCGACGGCCACCGGCTTCTCGACTACACGCTCGCCTGGGGGCCGCTGATCCTCGGCAACGCCCACCCGGCCGTGATCGCCGCCGTCACCGCCCAGCTCACCCGCGGCTTCGCCTTTGGAGCCCAGCATCGCGGTGAGATCGAACTGGCGGAACTGATGGTCTCCGTGCTGCCGGGCGTGGAGCGGGTGATCTTCTCCAACACCGGCTCGGAGGCCGTGCAGGCGGCGCTGCGGCTGGCCCGGGCGTTCACCGGCCGGCCGCTGTTCGTGAAGTTCGAGGGGCACTACCACGGCTGGTTCAACAACGTGCTCGTCAGTTACCGCTCCAAGGCCGACGACGCGATCGTGCCGCTCCCCACCTGCGGCGGCCAGCCGGCGCACGAGTTCGCCGACACGCTCGTGGTGCCGTGGAACGACATCGACGCCCTGGAGGCCGCCTTCGCCCGCCATCCGGGGCGCATCGCCGCCGTGCTCACCGAGCCGCTCCTGGCCAACAGCGGCTCCTGCGAAGCCGCGCCCGGATTTCTCCAGGCGGTGATCGACCTCTGCCGCCACAAGGGGGCCGTGTCGGTGTTCGACGAGGTGATCACCGGCTTCCGCCTGGCCCTCGGCGGCGCCCGCGAGCACTTCGACCTCCGGCCCGATCTCTCCGTGTACGCCAAGGCGATGGCCGCCGGCTTCGCGCTCTCGGCCGTGGGCGGCCGGCGGGAGATCTTCGACGTGCTTCTCGACGGCCGCACGATCCACGCCGGCACCTACAACGGCAACCCGGTGAACCTCGCCGCCGGTGTCGCCACGATCACCACACTCGCCCAGCCCGGCACGTTCGACCGCATGCACGCCCACGGCAAAGCGCTGCGGGCGCGGATCGAGACGGCCGCGGCCGCCCGCGGCATCCCCCTGGTCACCAGCGGGTCGGGGCCGGTGTTCAGCGTCCATTTCGGGCTCACGGCACCGCCGCATGACTACCGCGACACGCTCCGGGCCGACGCCGCCCGCTATGCGGCGTTTCGCATCGCCCTGCTGGAACAGGGCGTCTATGTGCTGCCCGACGGCCGCTGGTACGTGGGCGCCGTCCACGGCGACACGGAACTCGCGCTCGCGACCGCGGCGATCGACGCCGCGATGCGGAAGGTGTGACCCGCATGGCAGCCGCCTCCGCGATGGCCCGCAGCCGCCGGGTGGGGATCGTGGCGATCCTCCAGGAATCGAACACGTTCCTCCACGCCCGCTCTACGCTCGACGACTTCCATCGCGACCTGTTCGCGACCGGGGCCGCCGTCCGCGAGGCGCTGGCCTCGGCCCACCACGAGGTGGGCGGTTTCTTCGCCGGCCTCGACGCAGCGGGCCTCGAGGCCGTGCCGCTGCTGGCCGCCCGCGCCCTCCCCGGCGGCACGATGACGGCCGCCACGCACACCGCGCTGATGGACGCGCTCGACGCGGCCCTCGATGCCGCCAGCCCCCTCGACGGCCTGCTCGTGGCTCCTCACGGCGCGACGGTCAGCGAAACGGCGCCCGACTTCGACGGCCACTGGCTCGGCCGCCTCCGCCACCGTGTGGGCGCGATCCCGATCATCGGAACAATCGACCCCCATGCGAATCTCTCCGCGGACATGATCGCCGCCACCGACGCCCTGATCGCCTACCGCACCAACCCTCACGTCGATCAACGCGCCCGGGGAATGGAAGCGGCCGCCCTGATGGCCGGCACGCTCGCCGGCCGGCTGCGGCCCACGCAGGCGGCGGCTTTTCCGCCCCTGGCGATCAACATCGAATGCCAGGATCCGGCGGCGTTCCCCTGCCTGCCGCACTACCAGGCCGCGGCGCGGCTGCGGGAGCCGTTCACCGCCCTGCCCGCCTCGGCCCCCGTGCCGCCAGGCACCGTGCTCTCCACCAGCATCGTTCTCGGCTTTCCCTACGCCGACGTCGCCGAGATGGGCTCCGCGGCGATCGTGGTCACCAACGCCGACGCGCCGGCGGCCGCGCGGCACGCCGAAGCGCTCGGCGCGGGCCTGGGGGCCGCCCGCGATACCTTCCTGCCGGAACTCCTCGACGCTGCCCGGGCTCTCGATCGCGCCGCCACGCTGCCGGGGCCGGTGTGCCTCCTCGACATGGGCGACAACGTCGGCGGCGGCTCGCCTGCCGACGGCACGGCGCTGGCCCACGCGCTGATCCATCGCGGCATCGCAGGCGGCTTCGTGTGCGTGTGCGACCCCGAGGCCGCGCGGCTGGCGGCTGAAGCCGGCACGAACGCGGCGATCGACCTCGCCGTGGGCGGCAAGAGTCCCGAATGGGCCGACGTGGCCGACGCCGGCCCGATCACCGGCCGGTGGCGGGTGCGGGCGATCAGCGACGGTCGGTTCACCGAATCGCAGCCGCGGCATGGCGGTGCGACCGCGTTCGATCAGGGTCTCACGGCCGTGCTCGTCCACGTTTCGGGGCTGACGGTCATGGCCACGACGCGCCGCATGGCCCCATTCAGCCTCGGCCAGGTGAGGCATGCCGGCCTCGACCCCGCTTCGTTCACGCACCTGGTGGCCAAGGGTGTGCACGCACCGGTGGCCTCCTACGGCGAGGTCTGCCCAAGCTTCGTACGGGTGGACACGCCGGGGGTCACATCGGCCAACCTGGCCCGGCTCGCCTACCGGCACCGCCGCCGGCCACTCCCTCCCTTCGAACGGTAGCCGACGTGAAACGAGTCCGCCCGATGGAGAGGTTTGCTTCCCTACCCCGACCCTTTATAGTCCGTCAGCACTTCACCGCCTCGACCACTGACTCCGGAAAAAAGGTCTCACCATGAAGCTCGTTCGTTTCGGATCACGCGGCGCCGAGAAGCCGGGGCTCGTCGGGCCCGACGGCACCATCAAGGACTGCTCGGCCCACGTCGCCGACTACGATCACGCCTTCTTCACGGGCGGCGGCCTGGAGAAACTCCGCGGCCTGGCGGCCAATCCCGCCGCGCTTTCCGACGCCCCGGCCGGCGTGCGGATCGGCGCTCCCGTCGCCCGCCCGCGGAACGTGTTCGCGATCGGCCTCAACTATTCTGACCACGCCAAGGAGACCGGAGCGGCGATTCCGGCGGAGCCGATCCTGTTCATGAAGGCCACCAGCGCCGTCTGCGGCCCGCACGACCCGATCCTCATCCCCCGCGGCAGCGAGAAGACCGACTGGGAGGTGGAACTGGGCGTCGTCATCGGCCGCGACGCCTACGCGCTGCCCTCGAAGGCGGCCGCCCGCGACCACATCGCGGGGTACTGCGTGGCCAACGACGTCTCGGAGCGGGCCTTCCAGATCGAGCGCGGCGGCCAGTGGAGCAAGGGGAAATCGAGCCCCAACTTCCTGCCCCTCGGGCCGTGGCTGGTGACGGCCGACGAGGTGGCCGACCCGCAGAACCTGGCCCTCACGCTCGACGTCAACGGCCGCCGTCGGCAGGACGGCAACACCTCCACGATGATCTTCGACGTCCTCCACATCGTGCACTACCTCTCGCACTTCCTCCTCCTCGAAGCCGGCGACGTGATCGTGACGGGCACGCCGCCGGGCGTGGGGATGGGGTGCAAGCCGCCGGAGTTTCTCAAGGCGGGCGACGTCGTCGAGCTGGCGATCGCCGGCCTCGGCAGCCAGCGGAGCGTCTGCCAATCGGCCTGAAACGCCGCCGCCGAACCGCAACCCACGTTCCGCAGCGACACCCAGCGACAGGACCCATCGCGCCATGATCCTCGACACGTTGCCGCTCTGGCATCGCTACGCCGCCCTCCATTCCGGCTTCACCCGGGCGTTCGCCTTTCTCGAAGGCGTGACGCCCGCGACGGCCGATGGCCGCCACGACATCGACGGCGACGCCATCTACGCCCTGGTGCAGCGCTACCAGACGCGGGCCACGTCCGGCATGCAACTGGAGGCCCACCGCCGCTACATCGACGTGCAGTTCATCGCCCTCGGCCGCGAGGTGATCCACTGGGCGCCGCTGGCAACGCTCACCGAGGTCACGCTGCCGTACGACGCCACGAAAGACGCCGGGTTCTTCGCGCCCACCGCCGGCACCGTGCCGGTGCGGATCGCCGCCGGCCAGTTCGCGATCCTCTTTCCCGACGACGCCCACGGGCCGTGCTGCGCCTGGGACGGCCCCGAGGACGTTCTCAAGGTCGTCGTCAAAGTGGCGGTCTAAACTTTCCGTGGACAAAGCCCTCCTGGCCTTTGTCCACTTGGCCGACCGGTCGAAAAGCCAAGGTTTTCGACGGTCGGCAGACGCCGCATCCTGCGGCGGAAGGCTGGATCAACAGCCTGCGCACTTTCCGTGGACAAAGCCCTCCTGGCCTTTGTCCACTCGAGCATCCAGCAAGCCCCCGGCGGGAGCCGGGGGACTCCGCGTTCCGCGACGTCCCGCCCCCAATCCAGAACGGTCGCGCCCAAAATCCCGGTGTCCCCGGGCTTCCGCCCGGGGCTTTTTGGTCTTCGTGTCCCCGGGCTTCCGCCCGGGGCTTTTTGGTCTTCGTGTCCCCGGGCTTCCGCCCGGGGCTTTTTGGGGGGGAACACTCGCGAATCAAGGATGCGCCGGATCAGACGCCGCATCCTGCGGCGGCAGACTGCGATCCCCAGCCTGCAGACAACGCCGCCCGCGGACGTCACTCCGGCAGGCCGTCCCCGAGCGCCAACTCGTGGAAGTAGTGACCCACCTTCTTCTGGTTCTTCAGCAGCCAGTCGATCGAGGGTTCGTTCTTCATCGCCTTCGCGATCGCCTTGGCCGTCGCTTCGCGATGGGTGCGGAACAGGACCTCATGGTCGATCTTCGTCTTCGCGTCGCCGGCCGACGGATCGAGCCACACCGCGACGATGATCCCGATGTCGTTGACCTTCGCCTTGGGGATGTGTCCCTCGCGCACACTGTCGAGCACGGCGTTGGCGATCGCCGCCTGCACGGTGCCCATGAGAACGTTCGTGTAGCGGGCGTTGGGCGCGGTGTACTTGCTGACCATCAGCGTGGCGGGCCGCACCTGCACGTCGCTGTTGAGGATCGCCCACACCCGCGAGTGCCCCTTCACCTGGTCGCCGATCAGGTTCGCGATCGCGTAGCCCACCGGGCCGTCGAGTTCGCCGATCACCACCTCCGGCTCCGCCGCGCTCCAGGCCTCGTCGGCCTCGACCAGCGCCTCGCCCGTTCGCATCACGATCTTCTTCGCCATGGTCATGCCTTTCGTAAAGGGTTTCCCGATTCAACGTGTCTCGTCCGGCAGCCGGGCCACGATCCGCAGCGGCCCGCCGCTGCCGCCGGCAATCTTCATCGGCAACGCCGCCACGAAGGCCCCTACCGCGGGCAGCGCCGC
>JBIKND010000005.1:0-46454 GCA_044358905.1 Pirellulales bacterium
ATTCCGCAGAGTGCCACTCTGCGGCTACAAGGTGCAGACTGGCAGTCTGCACACCGTAGCAGCGCGTATTCCGCAGAATGCCACTCTGCGGCTACAAGGTGCAGACTGGCAGTCTGCACACCGTAGCAGCGCGTATTCCGCAGAGTGCCACTCTGCGGCCCACGAAACATCCGTCACCCGGGCAGCAGCGCATCGCGGAGCACCTGCATCGTGTGCCGGACTTGGATCGGCGATCCGGCCCGCCTCAAGTGGACCGCGAGTTGCGTCATGCAGCCGATGTTGCCGGTGACGACGACGTCGGCCGCGGTGGCGGTCACGTTCGCCGCCTTCTGGGCGCCGAGCGCCGTCGCGATCTCGGGCTGGTCGATGTTGTAGGTGCCGGCGCTCCCGCAGCAGAGGTGGGAATCGGCGATCTCGCACAGCTCGAGGCCGGGCACGGCCCGAAGCAACTCACGCGGCTCGCTGCGGACGCCCTGCGCGTTGGCCAGATGGCAGGCGTCGTGGTACGCCACTCGCAGCGAGAGAGGCCGCAGCGGCTCGCGCAGGCCAAGCCGCGCGAGAAACACGCTCACGTCGAGCACACGGTGCCGAAACGCCTCGGCCCGGGCCTCGTCGGGCGTGCCGCGGAGCACGAGGTGGTATTCGTGCATCGCGGAGCCGCATCCGGCGGCATTCGTGAGGATGGCGTCCACGTCGGCCGGAAAGGCGGCAAGATTCCGCCGGGCGAACGTGCGGGCCGCCTCGAGATCGCCCGTGTGCCAGGCGAGACCGCCGCAGCAGCCCTGACCGTGCGGCACGACCACCTCCACTCCCTCGCGGGTAAGCACGGCGATCGTCGCGGTGTTGATGTCCGGGTCGAGCACTTGCTGCGCGCAGCCCGCGAGCAACGCCACCCGGGCCCGTCGCACACCCCGCGCGGGATTCACCTCGGCCCAGGTCTGCCGCGGCGGGAGCGACTCGGGGAGCAGGTCCAGCATCGGACGCAGCGAAAGTGGCACGAGCCGGCGAAGCAGGGGCAGCCGGCCGAGCCGCGCGGCGAGGCGAAACCGCGCCGGGAACGGCACCGTGCGGGCGGCCAGCCAGCGCCGCAGCCGCTCCGGGAAGCCGCGCCGCGCGTGCGGCGCCGTGACCGCGCGGAACGGGCTGATCAAATCGCGATACGGCACGCCGCTCGGGCAGGCGGGCTCGCAGGCCAGGCAGCCGAGGCAGCGGTCCACGTGCGGCTGCGCGGCCGCGAACGGGAGCGTGCCCTCGAGCACCTCCTTCATGAGCACGATCCGGCCGCGGGGCGTGTCCATCTCCTGCCCGAGTTCGCGATACGTCGGGCAGGCGGCCAGACAGAACCCGCAGTGGACGCAGGCCGACACGGCGCCCGCCATCGCCTCGCCCAGCGGCCCGTGCTTGTCCGGGGGAATCGCGTGCAGCATGTCAGGTTGCCTCCGGGCGGCCCGCGGCCGGGCCGTCGTCGAGCGTCGGAAACCGTCCGTCGGGATCGAGCGCCCGCTTCACGGCATCCTCGATGGAAAACCGCGGCCGGCCGCCGATCCACAGCGGGCCGTCACCCTGCAGCGCGAGCCCCCGCGGCGGGGCCACGTCGGACCAGGCCACGTCGCCGCCGCAGCTGACGTGGGCGAACGCATGGCCGCCGATCTCGGCGGCCGTGATCGCGGTGCGATACCGCCACGGATGCTCGCGGATCGTGCCCCACACACCGTCGTCGAAGTCGTCCCCGTCGATCTCCCGAGCGAGCGCGTCGAGCGCCCGGGGCGGCCCCGCCAGCCGCACGAGCAGCGATTCACCACCAGGCGGCACGTCGAGGGCGTCGAGGCCGTAGCGCGAACGGGCGAGGGCGGCCAGCCGCGGGGCCGAGAACGGCAGGCGGAGCGTGCGGGTCGCGGCGGGCCGCGGAAAGACCTTGAACGTCACCTCGCCGATCGCGCCGAACCGGCCGAGACTCCCCACGAGGAACTTCGGCACGTCGAAGCCCGCCGCGTTCTTCACGACCTTGCCGCCGAGCCGCAGCAGGCGACCGAGGCCGTCTACGAACCGCACGCCGAGGATGAAGTCGCGGATGCCTCCGTAGCGAAACCGTCCCGGCCCGCTCGCGTTGGCCGCCACCATGCCGCCGATCGTGCCGCCGGCCTCGACGCCGAGCGGGTCGAACGGCAGATACTGGCCTCGGGCGGCGAGCGCGGCGACCACCTCGCGAACCGGCGTGCCGGCCAGGGCCGTGACGGTGAACTCCGCGGGATCGTATTCGGTGATCCCGGAGAGCCGCGCGGTCGAGATCCGCACCGCCTCAACGGCGGAGAGCCGCGGCTTCGTGCGCGCCCCGACCGGGATCACCCGCGGGGCGGCGAGCACGGCGTCACGGAGTTCGGCGAGCGTGGCGGGAGCGTTCATTCGCGGGTGATGATGCCGGCCTTCTCCAGCGGGTGCAGGCCGACGTGGGAGAGCGCGGGGGGCTCGTGTCCGGGGAACATCTTGCCGGGGTTGGCGATGCCGAGCGGGTCGAAGGCGGCACGGATCAGCTGCATGCAGTCGATCTCGTCGGGCGTGAACATGTCGGGAAGGAAGTCGCGCTTCTCCACGCCCACGCCGTGCTCGCCGGTGATCGAACCCCCCATCTCGACGCACATTCGCAGGATCCGGGCCGCGAGCGCCTCGGCCCGCCCGAGCGCCCCCGCCTCGCGGCCGTCGAAGAGGATGAGCGGGTGCAGGTTGCCGTCGCCCGCATGAAACACGTTGGCGACGCGAATCCCGGTCTCCCGCGACATCTCCGCGATGCGGCGCAGGGCCTCGCCGAGCCGGCGCCGCGGCACGACGCCGTCTTGGACGATGAAATCGGGCGACAGCCGGCCGACGGCGCTGAACGCGCTCTTGCGGCCCTTCCAGATGGCGAGCCGCTCGGCCGCGTCACGGGCGGGCCGCACCTCCACGGGACCGCTGGCGGCCAGGATCGCCTCCAGGCTCGCTCGCTCCTCCGCCACCACCTCCCGGGGTCCCTCGAGTTCAACGATCAGCACCGCCTCGCATCCCGGCGGGTAGTCCGCATGCACCGCCGCCTGCGCGGCCTGGATCGCCAAGGCATCCATGATCTCGAGCGCCCCGGGCAACAGGCCGCTGGCGATCACGGCGGAGACGGCGTCGCCGGCCTCCTCGAGCGTGCGGTAGCCGGCGAGCACCGTGTGAAAGCACTCCGGTTGCGGCAGCAACTGCAGCGTGATCTCCAGGGCGACACCGAACAGCCCCTCGCTGCCGGTGAACAGGCCGCACCAATCGGGCCCGAGCCGCTCACGGCTGCCGCCGCCCCAGTTCACGACCTCGCCGTTGGCCAGCACCGCCCGGATCCCCAGGACGTGGTTGGCCGTCATGCCGTACTTCAGGCAGTGGGCGCCACCGGAGTTGAAGGCCACGTTGCCGCCGATCGTGCAGATGCTCTGCGACGAGGGGTCGGGCGCGTAGTAGAGCCCGTGGACCGCAGCCGCCACCGAGACCTGCGTGTTCACGACACCCGGCTGGACGACGGCGATCCGCTGCTCGGGATCGAGCCGCAGAATGCGGTTGAGGCGGTTGAGGGCGATCACGACCCCGCCCGCGACCGGCAGCGAGCCGCCGGAGAGGCTCGTGCCGCTGCCCCGGGCCACGAACGGCAGCCGCATCTCGTGGCAGGCCCGCACGATCGCCACGACCTCGTCGGCCGTCTCCGGCACGACCACCGCCAACGGCCGCGTGCGAAACGCCGTCAGCCCGTCGCTCTCATAGGCCGCCAGCGCACCGTCATGGGTGAGCACGCGCTGCGGCGGCACGATCGCCGCCAGCCGCGCGACGGCGTCGGCAGTGATGGCAGCGGATGTCATGTGGGCTCCAGGAGCGTGTCGGTGTCTTCGCGGGGGTCGGCGGTGCCCACGCCCCATCGCCGGACGTTCACTACGGGCCTCCAGCCCTCCGCTCTCTCGAAGGCGTCTGCGCTCCGGCATCCATGCCTCCGCTGGCCGCCTACGCCGGCTCCTGGGGCATGGGCGCCCCCTCCCGGAGAATCGATCGGAGACGCCGGATACCGCGAGTCTGTTGTATCACGCCGCCTTCAGCACCTCGCGGAGGGCCGTGAGCACCAGGTCGACGTTGCGGACGGTCGCCCCGTGGCCCATGAGCCCGATCCGCCACGCCTTGCCCGCCATCGCGCCCAGGCCCGCGCCGATCTCGATGCCGTATTCCTCCAGCAGCCGCCGGCGGACGGCCGCGTCGTCGGCGCCGGCCGGAATATGGATGCAGTTGAGCGTGTGCAGCGAGTGCTTCGGCACGTAGCCGATGCCCATCGCCTCCAGGCCCGCCCGCAGCCGACGGTGCATCTGGGCGTGGCGCTCGACGCGGGCGTCGAGGCCTTCCTCCAGCACGATGGCCAGTGCCTCGCGCAGCGCGTAGGTCATGTTGATAGGCGCGGTGTGGTGGTAGACGCGACCGCCGCCCCCGGCCGTGTAGTACTTCCGCAGCATCGAGACGTCGAGATACCAGGACTGCGGCTTCGTCTTGCGGGCGTCCATGGCCGCGAGGGCGCGATCCCCGAAGCTCACTGGTGCCAGCCCCGGCGGGCAGCCGAGGCACTTCTGCGTGCCGCTGTAGATCGCGTCGATGCCCCAGTCATCGACCCGCAGCTCGTGGCCGCCGAGGCTGGTGACGGTGTCCACGACGAGCAGGGCATTCCTGCCGTGGACCAGATCGGCGAGGCCCTCCAGCGGCTGATGCGCACCGGTACTCGTCTCGGCATGCACGATGCCGACGAGTTTCGTCCGCGGGTGCCGCTCGAGCATGGCGGCGATCTGGTCCAGGGTGAAGACGTCGCCCCATGCCGCCTCCAAAGCATGCACGGTGGCCCCGCATCGCTCCATGACGTCCTTCATGCGGCCGCCGAAGACGCCGTTGACGCACACGATCACCTCGTCGCCGGGCTCGACGAGGTTCGTGGCGATGCACTCCATCCCCGCCATGCCGGTGCCGCTGACCGGGAAGGTGAGCGGGTTCTTCGTGCGGAACACCTGCCGCAGCATCTCGCAGACCTCGTCCATGATGGCGACATACTGCGGATCGAGGTGGCCGAGCGTCGGCGCGGCAAGCGCCCGCAAGACCCGCGCCGAGACGGGGCTGGGGCCGGGGCCGAGGAGGATGCGTTCCGCGGGATACTGTGTGTTCATGCGTCGGCTGCCGTGACGGGAAAGGACGTGACTTCAGCATGATATCGGGCGGGCGTGCGGGGTCGCAATCGCGTCGTCATTCGGCCAAGACTTCCAGCGCCCCCTGTCCGCCGATGCCGATCGCTGCGGCCCGTGCGGAGAGCGCGTCGATCGCCCGGCGGCCGATCGCGCCCAGGTCGAGCGTCCAGTCGTTGACGTACAGATCGACGTGCTGCATGAGCACGTCGTCGGCGAACTCCTGGGCATGTTCCCGCATCGTGGGCAGGGCCGCGGCGCGGTCGGCCAGCGCGAACGCCAGCGAGTCGTGGATCACACTCTGCACCGCCGCGATCACATCGCCGGGAAGCCTGCGGGCGGCGACGATGCCGCCGAGCGGCAGCGGGGATTCGGTCTCGGTCTCCCACCGCGTGCCGAGATCCTCGACCAGATGCAGCCCTTGCGTCTGCCAGGTGAACCGGCCCTCGTGGATGCAGACCCCGAAGTCGGCCGCGCCCGCCGCGAGCCGGGGCATGATCGCGGAAAAGACCGTCTGCTCGATGCGGGTCGTGCCGGGGTGAAAAAGGTCGAAGAGGAGCGCCGCGGTCGTGTGCCGGCCCGGGCAGAGCGTGAGCTGCCGCGTGTCGGCGGGCCGCGTCCCGGGCCGCGCCGCGAGCAGCAGCGGCCCCACACCGAACCCGAGGGCCGAGCCGCTCGGCAGCACGACGATCCGCTCGGTCATCCCGAGCGCCGCGGCGAAGCTCACCTTGCAGACGTCGAAGTCGTCGCGGAGCATCCGTTCGTTGAGCTGCTCGATGTCGAGGAGTTCGACGGTGAAGTCCAGGCCCCGCCAGTCCACGCTCCGGGTGAGGAGGCCGTGGAAGGCGAACGTGTCGTTCGGACAGGTGGAGATGCCGAGGCGGATCGTGCGGCTCACCGCGGTTCCTCCAGGGTCTGCAGCGAGAGCGCGGCGGCCGCGGCCAGCGCCTCCGGCACCCGCCACCGGGCATGATCCCGGTCGCCGGCCGTGTTCGAGATGCCACGAATAATCGTCAACGGCACGCCGGCCAGTCGGCAGGCGAGGGCCACGGCGAAGCCCTCCATGTCCTCGGCGACCGCGGCGGGAAAGAGTTTCATGCGCCGCAAGACGTCCTCCGCGGTCGCGGAGGCGGTGCAGGCCGTGAGCAAGAGGCCGTGAGCAGGCACGCCACCGACGTGCGCGGGCAGTTCGATCATGTCGCCGACGGCCGCCGCCGGATCGGGCGGATCGCCGGGCCACTGGCTCCAGCCGAGGGCTTCGGCCGGCACGAACCCGTCGCCCGACCCCGCCCCGACCCCGTAGCACGCGACGCGGTCGAACCGATACGCCGCCCCGATGTCGAGCCGGGCGTCGAGCCGGCCGGCGATGCCCACGAGGAGCACGCGTGACGGTGCGTGCGCCGCGATCAATGCGGCGGTGCGGGCCGCAGCGGCCACCGGGCCAAAGCCGCAGAGTTCCATCGGAACGGAAGATCCCAATCCGGCGGCGAGCGCCGGCGTGAGCAACCGCCGCTCGGGTTCCGTGGGCACGATCACGAGCGTGTGGGGCATGGTTCAATGATAGCCCGCACGCCGGACAGAGCCCGGCTACGGCAGCTCATCGACGATCCGGACGGCTGACCGCCTCGGCCTTGCGGACGAGGTCGAGGAACTCGGCCCGGTAGCCGCCGCCGTCCTCGCCCAGGGCGGTGCCGGCGAGCTCCGCCACGAGCTCGAGCGACGCCGTGCCCTTGTGTTCGCTGTCGCGGAGGATCATCCCGAAGGCCGCCACCGCCGCCGCGAACCGGAGGTCGGCCGAGGCCGCTTCGAACCCGCCACCCGCGTCGGCCAGCGGCACCTCCGTGAGGCGGCTCGTGTCTCCCTCAGGCCGCTTGGCCCGGAGCTTCACCGTGAGCAGCTCGCGGCCCGCGGACCCGTCGATCGCGGGCTTGAGCGCCGGAGCCGCCGCGGCGGGGGCCGGCTGGTACTTGAGCGGCTCGGCCCCGCGGCCGGACTCGGTGGCGGCCGCGCCGGCCGGCACGATCTCGTAGACCGCGGTGACCGCGTGCCCCGCGCCGATCTCGCCGGCGTCCTTCTTGTCGTCGCGGAAGTCCTCGGCGGCGAGGATCCGGTTCTCGTAGCCGAGCAGCCGGTACGACGCGACCTGGGCGGGGTTGAACTCCACCTGGATCTTCACGTCCTTGGCGATCGTGATCGTGGAGCCCGTGAGCTGCTCGACGAGCACCTTCCGCGCCTCGCGGACGCCGTCGATGTAGGCATAGACTCCGTTGCCGTTGTCGGCGAGCTTCTCCATCTTCTCGTCCTGGAGGTTCCCCTCGCCGAACCCGAGCACGGTGAGGAACGTGCCTCCCTTGGCCTTCTGCGTGATCAGCTCGACGAGGGCCTCGTCGCTGGTGACGCCGACGTTCAGATCGCCGTCGGTGCAGAGGATGACGCGGTTGGCGCCCCCCGGGATGAACCGCTCCGCGGCCTGCTCGTAGGCGAGGTTGATGCCGGCGCTACCGTGCGTCGAGCCGCCGGCCTCGAGGGCATCGATCGCGGCGCGGATCTTTTGTTTCTGGTCGCCGCTGGTGGAGGGCAGCACGAGCCCGGCGTTGCCGGCGTAGGCGACGATCGCCACGCGGTCGTTCTCGGTGAGCTCGTCCAAGAGCATGCCCAGGGCCCGCTTCACGAGCGGGAGTTTGTTGGGCTCGTCCATCGAGCCCGACACGTCCACGAGGAACACGAGGTTCCCGGCGGGGCGGGCATCTCGCCGCACGTCGCGGCCCTGGACGCCGACGCGGACGATCCGATGGCCGGCCCGCCACGGGCAGGCAGCCGCCTCGACCGTGACCGAGAACGGGTCGTCACCCGCCGGCTGCGGGTAGGCGTAGCGGAAATAGTTGACGAGCTCCTCGATCCGCACGGCGTCCCGCGGCGGCCGCTGGCCGGCGGTGAGGAAGCGCCGGACGTTGGCGTAGGAAGCCGTATCGACGTCGATCGAGAACGTGGAGAGCGGCTGCTCGGCGACGGCGAGGAAGCGGTTTTCGGCGAAGCGGTTGTACCGCTCGCCCGCGGTGCTCGAGCGACGCGAGGAAGCCTCAAGGCCGTCGCCACCACCGCCACCGCTCGCGTCGAGCTTGCGCGCTGCCTTGTGGCCACCGTAGCCACCCGCTTTGCCGCCGACGGCGCCGATGGAAGAGAGCATGTCGGCGGCGGGGGCGGCTTCGTCGCCGAACTCAGAAAGTTCGATGGCCAAGGGTATGTTTACCTCGAGGTCTTCTGCGAGCAGGACTTCCTCGTGCGGTTCCTCGACGCGGGGCTGCGCGGTCGGTTCGCCTTTCCCCGCCGCGCTGGCCGCGGTCACGCGTCGCACCGCCGCTTCGCGATCCCGCACGAGCGCCACCTGCCGGCGCGTAACCTCCCGGGAGGCATTGATGGCAGGCAGCATCAGCCCGGCGACCAGGAGGCACACGGCGGCGCAGGAGCCGAGCGCCAACACCCATTTCCCGAGTCCGCTGCGACCGCGGGGCTGGGCGGACTTCGCCGGCGTCACGTCTCCCCGGCCGGCCGCGGCGGCCAGCACGGCCCGCCGCAGGTCGGGCGACCGCGTGGGAAGGTCAGCGTCTCGCGCTACCTTGAGAGCCGCGGCCGTCGCCCGGACCTCGGCCACATGCGCCCGGGCGGCGGCGTTCGCCGGGTCGGCGAGCAACCGCTCGACGGCGGCCCGCTCCTCGGGCGTGACCGCGTCGAGCGCGTAGGCGGTGAGCAGGACGTCGTGCCGCTCGCGAGCCGGCTCGTGGTCGTGGGTCATGGCGTCGTTCTCCTCGGGGTTCGGGCCCGGTGTTGGGGGGAGCGGGTTTGGTCAGGCGGTGCCGTGTGCGGCGTGCGTCGCGGTCGAGAGCAGGCTGCGGATCGACGGATGGCCGCGCAGCGCCGCGAGGCCGCGGTGGGTGAGGACGCGGACGTGCCCCTCCGTGCGGCCGGTGATCGCGGCGATCTCCTTCGCCGTAAAACCCTCGCACCACAGGTCGATCGCCTCCCGCTGCGGGGCCGGCAGATCGCAAAGCAGGTCACGAAGCCGGGCGGCGAGTTCGCGGCGCTCGGCGGCGGTCGCGGGATCGGCCGCGCGATCGGCGGGCGGACGTGTCGTGACCTCCACGGCTCCATCGGCCTCGGCGTCCACGAGCGACTGCTCGCGGCCGGCCCGCCGCAGGTGGTCGAGGGCCTTGTTGCGGCAGACGCGAAACAGCCACGGGGCGAGATGGTCGCCGACGGCGGCCCGCGACTCGCCGCACAACTGCACGAAGGCGTGCTGCACGGCATCGGCGGCGAGATCGACGTCGCCCAGCAGCCGCCGGGCGTAGCGCACCAGCGGCAGTTCGTAGGCATCGACGGCGGCCAGGATCCAACCGTGGCCGTCGCTGGTCGCGTCCATGGGAGCGCTCCTTCGGGATCACCTGGGGCTCGAGGGCCTGCCTCGGCCCCGCCACCAAGATGACGGCGCCGCGGCGATTTCGTTACAGCACGAAAAAAAGCCCGGCCGGGGCGAACCCCAGCCGGGCCATCGAAATCGTTGTCAACTGCGGAATGAGCCGCTATCGCGGCTCAAAAGCCGACGTAGGTCACGCAGATGTCGCCGCACTTCTGGAAGCGGACGATCACGCTGCAGCCGCACGCGTAGTCGTACCGCACCTGGCCGCAGCCAAGAAGCGTGCACCGCGAGGTCTCGCACGGGCAGCCCTGGCAGCAGGCCGGCAGGCAGACCGGCACGGCCACCGCACGGCAGGTCTCCGGGCTGACCGGATTGAGGACTGTCTCGTAGGTCGGCTCCACGCAGCAGCCGGCCCCGTGCTTGTGCCGGTGGGCGTGCTTGTGGCGGTACTTGATGCAGGGATTCGTCGGGCACACGGTCTCGGCGCCGCAGCCCGGCTCGAAGCCGCACGAAGGCTCGAACGCGCCGCAGCTCGGTTCGGCCGCACAGGCCGGGGCGAAGGCGGAGCAGCCGGGCTCGATCGCGGCGTCGCAGGCGGCGGCATGACGGTGACGGTGGCCAAAGCCGGCGTCGGCGGTCAGGCCACAGGCGAGCACGATCGCGGCGGCGATGCCGCCGGAGGCGAAAGCACGAATGGACGAGGACATGGAGAGAACCTCCGAGAGGGGATTGCAGAGGCTGGGGCCACCGACGGGCGGGTCGGCGGGAAAGACCGGGATGCAGCCCGGGCCTTCAGAAAACTCTGGCACACGCCCGCGGGTTGTCAAAAAACCGGGCTTTTCAGCGCGGAAATACAGTTCCCCGGGCTCCCGCCCGGGGCTTGTTCAGCTCACGGAGGGCGGTTGTCAACCGCACAACAAGCCCTCGGCGGAAGCCGGGGGACTCCGGGCGCGAACGCCACCCGAGTTCAGGCCATCATCTGCCGGAACCGCTCGAACAGATATGCCGAGTCGTGCGGCCCGGCGGCGGCCTCGGGGTGGTACTGCACGCTCGCGGCGTTCGCCGAGCGGTGCCGCAGCCCCTCGATCGTGCCGTCGTTGAGGTTGCGGTGCGTGACCACGAGATCCGCGGGCAGCGTGGCCTCGTCCACCGCGAAGCCGTGGTTTTGCGAGGTGATCTCGACCTTGCCGGTGTCGAGATCGAGCACGGGCTGGTTCGCGCCGCGATGGCCGAACTTGAGCTTGAACGTCTTCGCACCGCAGGAGAGCGCGAGCAATTGGTGGCCCAGGCAGATGCCGAACATCGGCACCTTCCCGACCAACCCGCGGACCGTCTCCACGCAGCCGGTAAGCACCTCGGGGTCGCCGGGGCCGTTGGAGAGGAAGACGCCGTCCGGCTTGATCGCCAGCACCTCGGCGGCCGTCGCCCGCCCCGGCAACACGGTCACCCGGCAGCCGGCGCTCGTCAGGTGGCGGGCGATGTTCCACTTCATGCCGTAATCGAGCGCCACCACGTGCTTCGAGAAGGGCTCCACCACTGGATGCTCGGAGAACACCCCGCCCTCCGCCGGCTGCGGCAGGGGCGTCGCCTCTTCGTCGAGCGACTCGACCCACTCGCTGCGGGCCGCGGGCATGACCTCGGCCACGAGGTCGCGGCCGACGAGCGCCGGCGCCGCCTTCGCCATGGCGACGAGCTTTGCGTCGTCGAGCACCTCGCTCGACAGCACGCCCGTCATCGCCCCGCGAATCCGCAGCCGCCGCACGAGCGCCCGCGTGTCGATGCCCGCGATGCCCACCACGCCGGCCGCAGCGAGATAGTCGCCGAGCGTGCCGGTGGAGGTGTAGTTACTGGCGATCCGGCTCGCCTCGCGGACCACGAAGCCCGCCATCTGCAGCTTGCCGCTCTCGACGTCGGCGGGATTCACGCCGTAGTTGCCGATCTGCGGCGCGGTCATGGTGAGGATCTGCCCGCGGTAGGAGGGATCGGTGAGGATCTCCTGGTAGCCGGTCATCGAGGTGTTGAAGCACACCTCGCCCGACACGGTGCCGCCGGCCCCGAACGACTCGCCGTGAAACACCGTGCCGTCTTCGAGAGCCAGTGCCGCGCGTGCCACCGTCGCCGTCTCCTGTGGTGCCCTGCCGAAAGCCGGCCCGGACGCGCCCCATCTTAATGCCCGCTCGCGGCGGCGGAAGCGGCGCTCGCCGTCAGTGGACAAAGCCCCCCGTGGCCCTTTCGGAACGACGATTGCAGATGTCTCCTCTCCCGTTCAAAGCGGGGTCGGGGTGAGGACGCAGGGACTCTGTGCAGCCGCAGCGGCACTCTCACCCGGCCTGCGGCCCCGCTCGAACCAGCCAGCAGTCCGTCACGCTGTCGCGTCGAGCAAACCCCGCATGTAGCCGACGGCGAACAGTCGGCCCTGCATGTGGTATCCGGCCAGTTCGTTCGACTCCCCCTCGAGCGTCGGCACGTGGTCGGGCCGCGCCGGGCCGGCAAAACCGATCGACCGATAGGCGCGGATCGCAGCCGCCATGTCGGTCTTGCCGTTGTCGTGGAACGTCTCGCGAAACTGCGGCACGGCCCCGGCCACATCCCGGAAATGCACGTAGTGGATCCGCGGGCCAAACCGCCGGATCAGCGCCGGAATATCCTGTTCGCCCATCGAGGCGAACGTTCCCTGGCAGAAGCACATACCGTTGGCCGGGCTGTCGTTGATGGCGAACACCCGCTCGAACGCCTCCGGCGAGATGATGATCCGATCCTGCTGCCGCAGGGGCGACATGGGCGGGTCATCGGGGTGGAGGGCGAGTTTCACCCCCTCGCGCTCGGCCACCGGGACGATGCGTTCGAGAAACCAGGCCATGTTGTCCCACAGCCGGTCCGCGGTGATCGGCCCGCCCCGACCGGGCGTGGTGGCCAGGTCGGCGGCGTCGAACGCAGTGACGAGCGCGCCCCCGCGGTCCTGGGCGGTGGCCGTCGTCCTCGTCCAGTCGTCATCGGGCATGAAGTTCCAGCACAGGATGCCGACGCCGAGCCGGGCCATCTCCCGAACCAGGTCGACGAAGCCTGCCAGTTGCCGCTCCCGATCCAGGCGCCCGTGCGTGATCGCGTCGTGCGGGATGTAGCCCTCGACGATCGACAGCGCGAGCCCGTGGCCGCGGGCCTGCGCCACCATCTCGGTGAGCGTGCGGCCAAGATGCGGAGGGTAGCGGGCGACGACGTCCGTCACACCCACCTGGACAGCGAGCCGCAGGTTGGCATCAGTGTGCGGAGTGCAGACGAGCGCGAGACGCACGATGGGACGCTCCGGACGGCGTGGTTAGCGTGGGGCCCGGGCCGACCCGACGCGGCCCTGCAGGCCGAGCCCGGCCGAATCGAGCCGCCGCTGCTGCTCGAGCCAGCCACGCAGCGGCACATCGCCTTCCTGCGGGGCGTACCGGCCATCGGCGCACAGCGCGTCGCCGAGAATCTGTCGGCGAATGGGATCGAGTTGCGGATAGAGCTGCCGCACGTTCATGTCGTCCTTCGGCTGGAGCCAGCGGTAGGCGTACCCGAAGAACACCCCCTTGCGGGTCACCGGCGACGTGTTCAGGCTCCGCGAGTGCCACAGCCTGCGGTCGAAGATGATCGCCGTGCCGGGTCGACCCTCCACGGGCACCGCACCCGGCGGGTCGACCGCACCGGGCGGCAGCTGCAGATCGTCCTGCCGGTGCGATCCGGGATAGACCCACATGTTCCCACAGTTGGGCAGCGTCGTGTCGGTGAGGAAATACGCCACCTTGATCGACAGCCGCGGCCGCGGGTGCACCTCGATCTCGTCGTTGACGCGCATGCTGTCCTGATGCCAGGCGCGGTAGGACCGCTGCCGTGAATCCTCGGAGCTCGCCACGACAGGGACTGGCGGGGTCACGTCGCAATGGGCGTGGTAGAGGTAGATGTTCCAGCCAAGGATGCCCCAGATCTTCGGGAACACCCGCGGCCAGTCGACGAGGTCCAGAAAGGCCGGATCCTCGCGGATGAAATCCGTCTGCGAAAACAGGCCGGGCGGCCCACCGGCGAAGGCGCTGGTGTTGTCCAGAGCCCGGTGCCGCGCGTAGAGCGCATCGACCGCCCTGGTCACCCGGTCGAGTTCTTCTGCCGCCAGCGCCCCTTCGACCAGCAGATAGCCCTGGCTGTCGAACTGGTGGTATTCGTCGGCCGTGAGACAGGACTCGAGGCAGTTGGGATTCACAGCGTCTTCTCCCTGCGGTGTGCGCATCCGTGGTCGAGCAGGCCCATCGCCGACGTTGGCGGGCGACGGTCGGGGAGTATAGGGCGGGCCATTCGCAGCGAGGCGGTACGATCGTACGGGTGGTAGCCACCCGCGCCTGATGCAACGGTCTCTGCCGTATCAGCGCGCCGTCGCCGGCTCGGGCCGCTCGGCGGCCGCCGCCGCGGCGCCGTCGCCCAGCTTCCCCGCGGCCCAGAGCGTGCCCCGGGTCACGAGTCCGAGGAACTCCGGCGTTTCGACGGTGTGGTTGTAGTGGCCGATCGTGGTGCCGAAGACGCGGGCCTTGCCGTACTGGTTCGTCCACACCACCGTCTGCATCGCCTGCCGCTCCTCGCTGCGTGCCTCCACCAGGGGCGTGGCGGTAGGCCAGAGCTTGTCGATATAGTAGAGCTCGTCCTTGGGCACCTTCCACTCCCGCGGCAGCCCCGCGAGCACCGGATGCTCGGCAACGGAGCGGGCCGTGTATTCGTAGTGCTTGCCGTGGCCGGGCGAGGTGACGCCGCAGAACTTGAACCAGTCGTCGGTGCCCGCCCGGTAACAGTGCATCGCGCAGTGCATGACCACCGCCGGCGTGCCCTGCTCGTGTTCTGCGACGATGCCGCGCAGGAACTCCGGATCCGTGACTTTCGCGAAGCACTCGTTGTGGAAGACGACGTCGTAGCCCTTGGACCATGCGGGCTTCGAGTAGATCGAGACCTTATGGTCGAGGCTCGATCCCCCCTCGTGCACGACCGTGACCTTCGCGCCCGCCTGCGACTCGAGCGCCGGCACGAGGATTTTCTTCTGCCCCTCGTAGTCGTGGCAGCAGCCGCCGGTGATGTAGAGCACCTGCAGCGGCTTGGAGGGCTCCGCCCCCTGGGCCGCGGCCCCGAGCGCCACCGCCATAACCGCCATCAGCCGACCCGCGATCGCCATGGGTTTTCCTCCTTTAGCAGCCCCATCATACCGACCCAGGAGCGGCGGTCGGAAACTGCCGCTCCTGGAAGAGGCGGGCGATCCGCCGCGCCGGACTCGACATCGCCAGGGCCGCAAGTTCCCCGGGCGCTACCCAGCGGCGGTGCGCCGCAGCGGCGCCGCTGCGGCGGGCCGCACAGCGAACGACGTCGAGCGTGATCCGATGATGCGTGACCGTGTGCGTGACCGTCCCCAGCGGCTCCGGTGCTCCGCAGCCGAGCGGACCGACCGTCGGTGACGCCGCGATGCCCCGTGCCGCACGGGCCGCACGCCCGGGCACGCGGGGAAAGTCCCACAGGCCCGACCACCACTCGCCCGCGCCCCGCTGCACGACGAGCACGCAGCCTGCGCGGCAGGCGACGACCGCCGTCTCACGGACCAGCTTCACGTCGCGTCGTGCCGCCCGCCGCGGGATGTCGTTGACCCGGCCGTCGCGAAACGCCGCACAAAAATCTGCCAGCGGGCACGTGCCGCACAGCGGCCGGGTGGGCGTGCAGACGAGCGCCCCGAGATCCATCAGCGCCTGGTTGAAACGGCCCGGATGACGCTGCGGCACGATCGCCCGCGCCGCCTCCCAAATCGGCTCGTCGCCCGCGGCACCACCCAGCGGCCCATCGTGGCCCACGAGTCTCGCGATCACACGCCGCGAGTTTGCCTCCACGATCGGCTCGGGTTCGTCGAACGCGATCGAGGCGATCGCGCCGGCCGTGTAGCGGCCGATGCCGGGCAGATCCCGCAGCGCGGCGGCCGTGCGGGGAAACGCTCCGCCATGGTCGGCGACGATCCGCTTCGCGGCCGCGTGCAACTGCCGCGCGCGGCGATAGTAGCCGAGCCCTTCCCAGAGCCGCAGCACCTCCGGCTCGCGGGCGGCGGCCAGGGAGGCGACGTCGGGAAACCGAGCCACGAACCGGGCGAAAAAATCCTTGACCCGCTCCACCTGGGTCTGCTGGAGCATGATCTCGCTCACCCAGACGCCGTAGGGATCGGGTGACCGCCGCCAGGGTAGGTCGCGCCGCGCCCTGGCGTACCAGGCCAGGAGGGGGCGGGCCACCGCCGGTGGAGACGCCGACGCCTGGGCGGCGGGCTTTGACCGCTGCCGTGTTTTCCGACCCGCGCCCTTCACGCTCGCCCCTTGCAAACACGTTTTCAGTCGAGTCCAACGGTGGGAGTGTAGACGAGTTCCCAGGCAAGACCGCATGACGCCCCACGATCCACCGTCCGACAAGGGTGCCCGTCGTCCATCCGGCCCACGCCGCCGCGAGGTGATCGCGGTAGCCCGCCGCGAGACGGCGCAGGGCGTGGCGTGGGAGATCGTTCAGCCGCGGTGCGCCCGCAAGCGGCGCGAGGATATCGCGGAGGTCGAAGAGATGGTCGAGGCGGGCGAGATCGAGATCGCCCGCGACGAACTGGTCTGGCTGCTGTCGGAGTGCCCCGACTTCCTCGAGGGGCACGTCCACCTCGGCCTGATCGCCATGGAGGAGGACGATCTCAAACTCGCCCGCGGCCACTTCGGGCGGGCCTACGAACTGTGCCTGCGGGCCTTCGAGGCGGCGAGCAACCCGCAACCGATCCCGTACGACCTGCCGGGCAACCGCCCGTTCCACGAGGCCGCGAAGGGGCTGGTGCACTGTCTCCTGGAGACGGGACGGCGCAAGGTGGCCCAGGACGTCTGCCGCCGGATCGCCCCGCTCGACCCGACCGACCCGCTCGGCATCGCCCGCCTGCTCTCCCGGCCCTGACGCACGTGCCGAACACGTGGCATATGATGGCGATTCCACCCGGAGGAACGTTCATGGCCCGATGCATCGCGCTCGCCATCGCCCTCACCTGGATCGTGACGGCTGACGCCGCCGAGCCGCGGACGATCAGGCTCTGGGAGGGCGATGCCCCCGGCGCGCTTGGCACCGCCGACCACGACGTGCCGGTGCTGGCATGGTGGGCGGCCGAACGGGCCCCGTCCGCCGATGGCCCCGTCGCGGCCTTCGTCATCTGCCCCGGCGGCGGTTATGGCGGGCTGGCCGATCACGAGGGCTCCGACTACGCGCGATGGCTCAACTCCCACGGGATCGCTGCGGGCGTGCTCCGCTATCGGCTCGGCAAGAACGGCTACCGCCATCCCGTGATGCTCGGCGACGTGTCGCGGGCGATGCGCACGGTGCGGCACCAGCACGCCCAGTTGGGCGTCGATCCGCACCGCGTGGGCGTGATCGGCAGTTCCGCCGGCGGGCATCTCGCGCTCACGCTGCTCACGCACGGCGATGCGGGCGACGAGAATGCGGCCGACCCGATCGACCGCCAGCCTTCGCGGGCCGACCTCGGCGTGCTCTGCTATCCGGTGGTGAGCATGGCCGCGACCGCGACCCATGGCGGCTCGCGTCGCAACCTGCTCGGCGACGCGCCGGACGAGGAACTCGTGCGGGACCTGTCGGGCGAACTCATGGCCGCCGAGCGGATCGCCGCCATGCCGCCCGTGTTCATCTTTCATACGCACGAGGACGCCGCGGTGAAGTTGGAGCCGATCCTCCAGCTCGCCCTGCGGCTCAAGGAGGCGGGCCGGCCCTACGCTCTGCACGTCTATGAAACGGGACGGCACGGCATCGGCCTCGGTACCCGTCCCTACGACCCGGCCAAACTTCATCCCTGGGCCGCCGAGTGCGGCCGTTGGCTCGCGGCCCGCGGCTACACACCCGCGCCGGCCGACCCACAGGCTCCGCACTGACCGCCCCGCGCTCGTTCACGAAACCCATGGCCACTTCCCGTCCCCCCGCCGCCGTTCGCGGCCGGTTCATCGCTCTCGACGGCATGGACGGCGCCGGGAAGTCTTCGCAGATCGCGGCGCTCGTCCACTGGCTGGAAGGCGACGGGCGAACGGTGGTCACCTGCCGTGACCCGGGCGCGACGCCGGCCGGCGACGCGATTCGGGCGATTCTCCTCGACCGCCACGACCTGCACGTTTCCCCGACGGCCGAGATGTTCCTCTATATGGCGGCCCGGGCGCAGCTCGTGGCCGAGATCGTCGCCCCGGCGCTCGACCGCGGCGACTGGGTGATCTCGGACCGCTACCTGTTGGCGAACATCGTCTACCAAGGCCATGCCGGCGGGCTCGATCCGGAGGTGATCCGCCAGGTGGGCCGGGTCGCGACGGCCGGCATCATGCCCGATCTCGTGCTCGTGCTCGACGTCGATCTGGAGACGGCGGCCCGGCGGCTCGCCCGCCCGCTCGACAAACTCGAGAACCGCGGCGACGACTATCGGCGCCGGCTGCGCTCGGGATTTCTCGCGGAAGCGGACCGTGCGCCCGAGACGATCGCGGTGATCGACGCCGTCGGCACCATCGACGAGGTCGCCGCCCGCATCCGTGCGGTGGTGGCCGCACGATTTCCCGCTGGGGACTGATGGCATGGCGTGGCAAGGCATCGAAGGACACGACGCGATCGTCGCGGGCTTCGCCGCCGCCGAGGCCCGCGGCCGGATCGCAGGCTCGTATCTGTTCGTCGGCCCGCCCGGCGTCGGCAAGGGCACGTTCGCCTTGGCGCTTGCGAAGGCATTGCTCTGCGAGAAGCCCGGCCCCGGGCTCGTCGCCTGCGGCGGATGCCGCTCCTGCATCCAGGCGGCCGCGGGAAGCCACCCCGACATCGACGTCGTCGCCAAGCCGGCAGACCGCGCCACGATCCCGCTGGACCTGTTGATCGGCGACGACCAGCACCGCATGCGCGAGGGCCTGGTCTGGCGGCTGCTGCTGCGGCCGGCGTTGGGGCCGCGCAAGGTGGCGATCATTCTCGATGCCGATCACCTTGCCGAGGAGGCGGCCAACTGTCTGCTCAAGACGCTCGAGGAACCCCCGCCGGGCGCCGTGATCATCCTCGTGGGCACCGCGGTCGAGCGGCAGTTGCCCACGATCCGATCGCGCTGCCAGATCGTCCGCTTCAGCCCGTTGCCGACCGCCACGGTGGAACGGATTCTCGCCGCCGAGGCGCGACTGGCGGGCGGACAGGAAGACCCGGCTGCCGTGCGGCTCCGCGCCGTCGCCGCCGCCGGCAGCCTCGCTCGGGGCCGCACGCTGGCCGACGCGGACGTCGGCGCATTTCGCGGCCGGCTGCTGGCCGTGCTCGGCCGCCGGCCGCTGGCCGGCGTCGAACTCGCCCGCGACACGATCGCGCTCGTGGAGGCCGCCGGCAAGGACGCCCCGCCGCGCCGAGCGCGGCTGCGGTGCGTCCTCGAGACGACGGTCGATCTGCTCCGCGCGGCGCTCCGCCTGGCCGTGACGCACGAGCCGCCGGCCGATCCCGATTTCCACGAAGCGGCCACCGCCTGGGCGCATGATCCGGAGGCGTGCGCCGAGGCGCTCCGCAGCACGCTCGACGCCCTCGACGCCGTGGAACGCAACGCGAACCTGACGATCCTCGTCGACGCCTGGACGGCGATCCTCGAAGAACCGCGTCTTGCCCGGCTTGCCTGAGCCGCCACGCCCCCGCTTGCCCGGCTTGCTCCGACCGCGCGTCTCGCGCCGTCGCGGATGCCCCATGTGGCAGACGTTTCCGGCCGTTCGGCGTGAATCGATTTTTCCGCCCACGACTGTCGATGGAACGGCAGCGGCGGTCGGCGTGGTCTCCACGGCCCCGCCGTTTCGATCGGACGACGGATCCTCGAGGGCGGGGCGGGCATGTGCGACACGCGAGCAGCGAGCGTCTTCGCCACCGCGTTCGTGGCAGGCGTCATCTGCGCCGGCGTCCTTACGTCGGGCGGTCTTCAAGAGCCGGTTTCGGAGCCGTTCTTCGGACTGGAAGACGGGCCGCATGTCGCCGCGTCCTCAGCGACGGTCGCGCCCGACGAAGCCGAGCCGGTCGCTGACACGCCCGCGCCGCGGCCGGCGGTGGGCGGCTTCGCGGATATGGCCGCCGCCCTGGCGCGGCCGCCGGAGCGGCTCGCGCTCGCCACTGGGATGGGGCCGCTCGCGGAAACCGTGCAGTCGCAAGCCCTGCCGACGGCGGCCCGCGGCAACGGAAACCGCGTCGAGCATGCCGCACCGCCCGCCGCCGTGCCGATCCTCGATGCCACGACGGTCGCCGAGCCCGAACTGCAGTCCATCGAGCCGCAGCCCGTCGCCAAACCGCCCGTCGAGGAATTGAAGGCGCTGGTCGACCGCGTCCGCCCCATCGACGAACGGCCCCGATCGGTTGTTCCACGGCCGCCCGAGGCGAAGGCATCGCCTCCTCCGCTTCCGACCCCGGCGCCGCTACCCGGCGCGGAATGGAACGATCCCGACCAGGTGAACTGGTCCGACGCCGCGGCGGATCAGGGGCAAACGGCCGGATCCGCCGCCGGTGCGTTGCCGATGGTCCGTCGGCGCGGCATCTTCGCCGGCCGGCCCGACCAGGCCGACACGCCGCAGGATCCGACGTCGGCCCCGCGCGGGGGCCGCCTGCTCGAGAGGCTGCGGACCGATCGCCGGCCCGGCACACCCAGCGGAGTCGAACCGGCCCCAGGGCCGCCGCCGCAGGCCGCGACGCCAGACATCAGCCGGTGGCCGATCCCGGCCCGGCTCGTGGAGCAGGTCGAACTGGTCTCCCAGGGCACACGTGCCGGCCAGCCCGGAACCGCCGACATCAGCGCCTGGACGACGCTGTGCCGTGAACGACTCCAGCAGGTGCTCGCGACGGCGGGGCCGGCGGACGAGCAGGCGGACGCCGCCCTGCTGATGCTCGGCGAGGTCGTGCCCGCGGGCATGGCGGCTGGCGACGCGTTGGCCGATCCCGCGCTCGCATCGCTGACCCGTCGGGCCGCTCTGGCCGTCGCGCGGCGGGTCGCCGCCTGGCGGGCGGCGGCGGCCCTGTGTGCCGAACTGTCGGGACGCGAGCCCCTGCCCCCGGGCTCCGACGTGGACCGCCGGCTGGCCGCCGCACAGGTTGCGGCAGAGACCGCCGCCCTGATCGCAGCGCTCGAGCGGTTCGAATCGACATCGTCTGCCGACGACGCCGCCGCCGTGAAGGCGGCCCTGCAGGGCATCGGCGGCACGGTCTCGGCCCGCGCCGCCGACCTGGCACGGACCGTCGCCGACCACTATCTCGCGCCCAACGTGCGGATCGCCGTCCACCAGAAGTTCGTCGAACGCATGATGCCGGAGTCGACGGTCAAGACCGCGCCGATGCAAGACTTCGTCCTCGGCCGCAAGGTCCGGGGCACGAGCACCGTCGAGCAGTCGATGAGCATCGCCTTCGTGCCGGACGCCGAGCACATCCGCTTCGAGTTGCTGGTCCGCGGCGAGGTCGACTCCCGCACGGTCACCGACGCGGGTCCGGCCGCCATCCACTCCCGCGGCGCGGCGAGCTTCACTGTCCGCAAGCCCATGAGCGTGTCGCCCGCCGGCCTGGCCTTCGGCACGACCCTCGGATCGGCATCGAACCAGTCGCAGCTGGCCACCATCCAGACGAGCTTCGACGGCGTGCCGATCATGGGGTCGCTGGTGCAGAAGATCGTGCGCAACCAGCACGACGAGAGCAAGCCGCAGGCGACCCGCGAAGTCAACGAGAAGATCATCACGCGGGCCTGCCGCGAGGTCGACCTGCAGGCCGAACCGCAGTTCACCGAGATGGCAGAGCGGATTCGGGAACGAATCTGGAACCCGATGGTGAACCTCGGGCTCCAGCCGACCGCCGTGGCGATGGAATCGACCGCCGCGGCGGCGACCATCCGGCTGCGGCTGGCCGGCGACGAGCAACTCGCCGCCCACACGCCCCGCCCGCGGGCCCCGGCCGACGCGTTGCTCGGCGTGCAGGTCCATGAATCGACGCTCAACAACGGCTGCCAGCGGCTCGACCTCGCGGGCCACCGCTACCCGCTCGAGGACCTGATCCGGCTCGTCAGCCGGCGGCTCGGCCTCGAGCCGCGGATTCCCGACGACCTTCCCGAAGGGGTGAGCGTCGCCTTCGCCGCCACCCAGCCGCTGCGGGTCGAATGCCGCGACGGCCTGGTGCGGCTGCGACTGGCGCTCGACGCCATCGAGAGCGGCCGCCGCAACTGGTACGACGTCGTGGCGGAGGTCACCTACCAGCCGACCGCCGCGGGACCGCAGATCCTCCTCGAACGGATCGGTCAGGTGCACCTGCCGGGCCACAAGGGCCTGGAGATCCCGCTGCGCACGATCTTCAGCAAGATCTTCCCCAAAGAGCGGCCGATCGCCCTGCTGCCCGCGTCGATCGTGAAGAACCCGCGTCTGGCCGACCTCCGCGCGGTGCAGGTGGTGAGCACCGACGGCTGGTTCGCGCTGGCACTCGACGGCGGCGCCGAGGGGCCGGCCGCCGGTCCGGCGATCACGGCCCCCAAGAATAAGGCCCGGCTGCCCGCGGCCAGAGCCCCGGCCGCGCGACGGCGGTAGCGTGCCTCCATGGGGACCGGCATCCGCACCGATCCGCGGCCGCTCCTGAAGCCGCTGGCGGGCCTGCTCGTCTGCGTCGTGCTCGCGGGCATCCTGCGGAACTATCCCCGGTACCTGCCGCCCGACTTCACGAGCGACTTCCTCCTCGGCCGCGAGGCGTCGTTTCAGGGCGGCTACCGCTGGGCCTTCTACGCCCATCTCGTCGCGGGCCCAGTCACACTGCTGCTCGGGCTGGCACTGATGAGCGTCGCCGTGCGCCGGCGAGCGCCAGCCTGGCATCGGGCGCTGGGTCGCGTGCAGGTGGCCGTCGTGTTGCTCCTGCTCGTGCCCAGCGGCCTCGTGATGTCGGCCGCGGCGGCGACCGGCGTGGTCGCGGGCCTTGGGTTCGCGACGCTGGCCGTGGCAACAGCGGCCTGCGCGGTGCTCGGCTGGCGGGCGGCGTTACAACGGCAATTCGCGGCCCACGAGGCCTGGATGACGCGGCTCTTCATCCTCCTCTGCTCGGCCGTGGTGCTGCGGCTGACCGCCGGCGTGGCGTACCTCGCCAGCCTCGACGCTGACTGGCTCTACCCGGCCTCGGCCTGGGCGTCGTGGCTCGGGCCGCTGGCGGCGCACGAGTCTTGGCGGTTCATTCGGGCGCCGCGGGCTGTTCAGCCGCGGTGCTGATCAGGCCGCGGCGGACGTCGGCATTGAACTCGGTCGTGTCGCCGGGAAATACGGCCTGCACGTGCGTGTCCGCGAAGGCGATGTTCGTCACGCCCCCGCCGTGGGCCGGCGGCTTGCCCGGGCCCATCGTCACGAACATCTCCTCGTCGGCGTCCTCCGGAGCCATCCAGGGCACGGCGCGGTCGATGGGGAACTCCGCGACGAGCAGCGTCTGCGATGGCTTCGGCACCTCGTCGAGCGTGACGGAGCGATCCGGGCGGAAGCAGCCCTCGGGCGACACGACGACCATGTAGGTCGTCCGCCCCGCCGGTAGTTCCGCGCCGGGACAGCGGTAGACGCTCGGCATCCGCTCGCCCGCGGCGGCGTTGGCCGGTTCGTCCCACGGCTTCGTGAGGTCGATCGTATCGAAGAGATCCCTTTCCTCGAGATAGGGCAGGATGAGCGTCCGCCAACTGTGGAGCGGCCTGCCATCGGCGTCGCGGGTGCATGTCGGCGGCAGCGTACCGTGCTGCTGCTCGTACATCAGCATCGCCAGGGCGATCTGGCGGAGGTTGTTCGAGCAGACGGTACGGCGGGCCGCTTCGCGCGCGCCACCGCGGGACATCGGCAGCAAGAGGCCCAACACGATCAGCCCGCCGACGCCTGCGACGGCCAGCCAGGTGATCCATGAGCACCCGCTTGCCGACCGGAGGTCGTCGCTGCGGGGTGTCTCATCGGGGTTGTCGGTCGTCATAGTGATGGCTGGCGTGAATTCAGGACGCGACAGGGAAACGGCGGTCAGAGACCGCCGCTCCAGGTGGGCAATGGGCAGTTCATTTCAGGGTAGCAGCAAGGGGCTGCCCGTGCCCCGGGAGCCGGCGTAGGTGGCCAGCGGAGCCCGGAGGGCGAGAGCGCAGACACCTCCGAGAGAGCGGAGGGCAGGATGCCCGTAGCGAACGTCCGGCGACGGGGCACGGGCAGCCCCTTGCCCTCCCAGGACGTTCGTTCTTTTCGTTCAGCGTGCAGCCAATCGGCCGCGTCAGACATCCGCGACCGGTGCGAGCGCTCCGTGGCCGAGGATGAACTTCCGCGTGCCGGCCGGCCCGTCGAAGATCACAGTGCCCACCGCGCGCGGGCCCGTGCCACTGATCCCGGCGAGCGTGCCCTCGCCATACTCGTCGTGGCGGACCCGCTGCCCGACCTGGTAGGTGCGGCCGGCCGGCTGCCGGCCGGCCATCCGCTCGGCCAGATCCGCCGCCCGCTGGATCGCCGCCTCGGGCGAGCGGCGCCGCGGTCTGGCGGCCGGCTCGGCCGGCAGCGAGTCGTCGAGTTCGAGCACCAGGCCGTCGGGCCGCGACCGCGCGGGAGGATTGTTGCGCGGGGACTCGTCGACGAGTTGGGAATACTCGTCCACGTCGGCGGCGGCCCGCCGCGCAGCATCGCCGAACGGATCGAACCGGGGGCCGTCGTCGTCGGCCGGAGCCTCGGACCCACAGACCACCGTCTCGCTGCCGCTCATCTCCGCGAGAAACAGGCTCGGCGCCGACACGCGGCGCGTGCCTCGGTAGTCGCGCATCCGGGCGCTGCTGGCATGCACCTCCTCGCGGCCGCGGGTGATGCCCACGAACACGAGCCGCCGCTCCTCCTCCAGTTGGTCCGGATGATCGAGGCTCCGCTCGTGCGGCAAGATGCCGTCCTCCATGGCCACCAGGTAGACGACCGAAAACTCCAGGCCCTTGGCGGCGTGGTAGGTCATCATCGCCACGCGGTCGCTGCCCGGGTCCCAGACGTCGGTGTCGGCCACGAGGGCGGTGGTCTCGAGGAAGCCGCCCAACGGATCGTCGGCCTCCGCCCCGCCGGCCGGATCGGGCCGAAAATCCTCGTCGAACTGGCGGGCGGCGGTGACCAGTTCCTCCACGTTCGCCAGCCGATCCTGCCCCTCTTCGTCGTCTTCCTGCTCCTCCGCGAGCATCCGCCGGTAGCCGGTCTCCTCGAGCACGGCCTCCAGCAGGGTGGCCACCGCCGGTTCGCGGCCGGCCGTCGCGGCCAGCCGGGCATGGAGGCGGGCAAATGCCGCCAGCGCCGTCACCGCCCGCGCCGGCATTCCTGGAATCGTCGCCGCCGCCGCCGCGGCCTCCAGCCGGCTCGTCCTGCGGTCCTCCGCCCAGGCGGCCAGTCGATCCAGCGACTGCCGGCCGATGCCGCGGGGCGGCACGTTCACCACCCGCAGCATCGCCTCGTCGTCCCGCGGATTGCGCAGCAGCCGCAGCCAGGCGACGACGTCGCGGATCTCGCGGCGCTTGAAGAACTCCAGGCCGCGAACCAGTTGATAGGGAATGCCTCGGGTCCGCAGGGCCAACTCGAGCGACCGCGACAGCGCGTTGGTGCGAAACAAGATGGCGAAGTCGCGGGCCGCGCGCCGGCCGGCCCGCACGGCGGCGGCGATCTCCCCGGCGATCCGGTCGGCCTCCTCGTGCCCGGAGCCGTCGAGCACGATCCGCACCGGCGCTCCCGGCGCCGCGTCGGCAACCAGCCGCTTCGGTTTGCGCCGCGAGTTGTGGGCGATGAGCCGGTCGGCGGTGCCGAGGATGTTGGACGTGCTGCGATAGTTGTGCTCCAGCGTGACCACCGTGGCCGTGGGGTAGTCGCGCTCGAACTCGAGGATGTTACGGATGCTGGCCCCGCGCCAGCCGTAGATGGCCTGATCGGGGTCGCCGGTAACGGCGAGATGCGGATGGTCGATCGACAGTCCCCGCAGGATGCAGTATTGGACGGCGTTGGTGTCCTGATACTCGTCGACGAGAATGAAGCGGTGCCGGGCGTCGAGTTCGGACCGCAACTCGGGATCGTCGGCGAGCAGCCGGGCCACGTGGACCAGGAGGTCGTCGAAGTCGACCGAGTTGGCACGGAGGAGCGACTCCTGATACCGCGGCCAGAGCTTGCGGGCGATCTCGTCGGCGGGCCGCCCCCACCGCGGCTCGAAGGTCTCGGGCGTGAGCAGGTCGTTCTTCGCACGGCTGATGATGCCCGCGATCCGGTCGATCGGAGTGTGGGTGAGCGTCAGCCCCGACTGCTTGGCGACCCGTTTCAACACCGCTCCGGCGTCGTCCGGATCGAGAATCGAATAGTCGCTCGTCAGGCCCACCTGCCGGGCGTGCCGCCGCAGCAGACGGCCCGCGAACCGATGGAAGGTGCCCATCTCGACGGGCTGCGGGCCGACCAGTTCGGTCACGCGGCGCCGCATCTCGTCGGCCGCCTTGTTCGTGAACGAGAGGGCCACGATCTCGTGGGGCCGGACCCCGGCGGCGATCAGGTTGGCCACGCGGTGCGTGACGACCCGGGTCTTGCCGCTGCCCGGCCCGGCCAGCACGAGCAGCGGCCCCTCGACGTGCGTCGCGGCGCGTTGCTGCGATTCGTTGAGGCTGGCGAAGGAAAATGACACGCTGGCTCCTGGACCCGTCAAAGCGGGAGGGACCGGCGATCGGGGCAAAATCCAGCACCCTGCCGGAAGGGCATGTAGGCGATTTCGTGACGTTTGGATTATATTCGGAACCTGTCGGGAACCGGTGCCACCGCCGCACTGGGCCGGCCAAGACATTTTTCATCACGCACGGGAGGGACCCCATGCCACGCATTCCATACAAGAACCTCACACAGTCGGACGAGATGGCGGAGAAGCTGGAAATGAGCACCGCCGAGATCGGCCTTTCCGTGCGCACGACGAACTGCCTGGAGGAGCGCGGCATTTTCACGGTGCATGACCTGCTCAACTGCACCCGTGCCGACCTGCTCTCGATCTCCAATTTCGGCGAGAAGACCTTGGAAGAGGTCTACAAATCGCTGGAAAAGATCGGTTTCTTCCGCTCCACGAGTCCGGCCGACGAATCCGGCGTCAAGCGAGCCGAGACGGTCGCCCAGGCGGGCTGATCGAGGCCGAGGGGGCGTCCGTGAGGCTGCCGCGGATTTTTGGCAAAAAGCGCGGCCATCGGCGGACGGGCTCGCAGGTCTGGGCGACGGTGGGAGACGCCGCCTTCCACGCCGCGCTGCTGCTGATCGGCGTCGTCTTCGGAGGCCTCCTGGTTTCCGGTGTCGCCGTCCCAGAGTGGCGGATCAATCACGATTACCTGCCGGCCCGGTGCACGTTGGTCGGCAAGCGGATCGAGCGCCGCGTCGTCGACCGCCCCCCGGGTGCATGGCATCCGGCGCTCTTGCTCCGCTTCGAGACCGATGGCACGGTCCGCGAGTCTTGGGCGTGGCCGGCGGCGGGCGCGGGGGACCGTAACCAGGCCGTGCACCGGCTGGAGGCTTGGACGCTCGGCCAGGAGGTGCCGGGCTGGTACGACCCCGCAGCGCCCGGCACGGTCGTGCTCCAGCGGGGCTACAACTGGTGGATGTGGCTCTTGGCCCTCCTGCTGCCGGGTGCCCTGATCGCCTTCGGGGGTTCGGGGCTGCTGCGGGCGGCTCGGCGCTGGGGAAAATCGGAGGAGCACCATGCCGCCTCCGTGGGCCTCCCTGAACTCCTCGATCCACTCGCCCACAAGCCCCGAGCGGCACAGGGACATCCGGCGGTCCCGTGCTGCGATGACCTGGTGAACTCCCCGGGCACCATCCTCCGCTACCGCCTGCCGATCGAGAGCCCGGAGAACTGGACGCTGCTCGGATTCGGACTGTTCGCGCTCTTGTGGAACGCCGTGCTCGCGGTGCTCGCGGTCCAAGCGGGCATCGAACTGATGGGCGGCCGGCGCGACTGGCTGCTCTTCGCGCTCTTGCTGCTTTTCTCGATCGTCGGCATTGCCGGCATCGCGGTGTTCATCCGCGGCATCGTGCTCGCCTCGGCGGTGGGCACGACGCAGGTCGAGATCGCGGACCATCCCCTGCGGCCGGGCGGCACCTACGGCGTGCTGCTCGCGCAGGCCGGCTCCGGCGAGTTTCGGGAACTGTCGATGGCCCTGGAACTGGAGGAGCAGGCGACCTTCCGGCAGGGCACCGACACCCGCAGCGAGAGCGTCGTCGTCTGGCGGCAGCCGGTTCACGCCTGGCGCGACGTGCAGCTCTCCCCGGGCACGCGCTTCGAGGCCCACGCGACCATCCGCGTTCCGTCCAGGGCCATGCACTCGTTCACGTCCGAGCACAACTCGGTTCGATGGATGCTCGTGGTCCACGGCACGCCCGCGCGGTGGCCCGCGTTCCGGCGCGTGTTTCCGCTGGTCGTGTTCCCGCCCGCCACCGGCACCGCCGAGGTGCCGTCATGAGCCGCGGCCCCGAGGGACGGTCCTCCCCCGTCGTCAGCCTGCAGTTCGACCGCGCCGACCGGCGCTATGAACCCGGCGACTGGATCGCAGCCCGCTACCGAATCGAAGGGCTGGGAGACGAACCGATCGAGGCCGTCGAGCATTCGGTGCTCTGGTACACCGAGGGCAAGGGGGAGGAGGACATGGGGGTGCACTTCTTCGAGCGGGCCACGGACGGAAAGACGGCGACCGATGGCGACGGCGCCGTCTCCTTCCGAACCCGCCTTCCGGCGAGCCCGCTCTCCTACGAGGGCGTGATCGTGAAGGTCCGCTGGTGCGCCCGCGTGCGCATCTTCTTCCGCACCGCCCGCGATTTCGTGTCCGAGCACGTCTTCGAGGTCGGCAGGCTGCCGCCGGCGCGGATGGACGCGCTGGAATCACCATGAGCCGCGCGCTGGTGTCTCCGACCTTCGCCACGGACGCGCGTCCCGGGAACCCGTTCGCAACCCGCTACACGCGACCGGGTTCCCTTCCGCCGCTCGACCGGCACGGCTGCCCGCTCGATCTCGCGGCCTTGATCGCCCGGCTCGACGGACTCGAAGCAGCCGCCCTCGAGGCCCCTCACGGCCACGGAAAATCGACGCTCCTCCTGGCCCTCGCCGCCGCGCTCGACGCCGTGGGGCGGCCGACGACGATCGTGCGGGTGCGGGGCTGGAAAGATGCCTGGGCGGCTTGCTGCGCCGTCGTCACGGCGCCGCGACGGACGGCGGTGTTCGTCGACGGCTGGGAGCAGCTCGGCCTCGTGGCCTTCCCGCTGCGGCTCGTGGCCCGGGGGTTGCGGCGCATGCTGCTGGTAACCAGCCACCGGCCCGCGGGGCTGCCGGTGCTCTGGCGGTGCGAGACGACGCCCGACCTCCTTCGGGCCATCATCGCCCGGCTGCCCGATCACGGCGGGCTGGTGGACGATGCGGATGTCGCCGAGGCGTTTCACCGCCACGGCGGCAACCTGCGCGAGTCACTCTACGACCTGTACGACAGGGTCGAGCGTCGCTGACCAGCCCGGTGCGGCGGCCCATGGCGGCGGGTCCGAATATGCCGGTCGCACGCCTGGCAGCGGTCGCACCGCCGGTCGCCCGGAAATTCATGATTCGCTCCGGGCTTTTTTGGCCGCAGGCGCCCCCGGCGGCGACCTACGCTTGGAGTCGAGTGGAAGGGCCGTGCCGGGCCCTCCTGATGGAGGAGAGAGCGATGAAGATGCGACCCACGTTCACCGCGATGCTGCTGGCCGTCGGGGCCGTGACGCCCGAAGCCGCCCGCGCTCAGTGCTGCCTGAACGACCTGTTCGCCGGGTGCGGCACCTGCTTCCGCAAGCCGCCGGTCTACGCCGTGGCCCCGGTCATGGCCCCGATTCCCGCGCCGCCGCCGCCGGTCATGGTGCCGGTGCAGCAGACGAGCTACGTGCCCGAGACCACGTATCGCACCGAGTACAAGACCGTTCCGGTCACCACCTACAAGCCCTCCTCCGAGATCGATCCCTGCACCGGCTGCCCGCGCGACTGCATGCAGCCCGTCACGCAGTACGTGCAGCAGGCCGTCAACGTGCCGGTCACGCAGTATCGGGCGGTGACGAGCACCAAGTACGTGCAGATGCAGCAGGGCGCTCCCGCCGCCTACGGCGCTCCGGCGGCGTATGGAGCGCCGGTCGCCTACCCCGCCGCGCCGGCGGCCGTCATGCCCGGACCGACCGCGGCGCCGGCCGGTGTCGCCAGCCCCTTCGCGGCACCGATCACGACCACTCCCCAAGCGTGGGGCGCGGCCGGCAGCGACGTGTCCAACCAGCTCGCACCGGGCCAGTCCAGCATCAATCCGCCGACGCTGCAGGGCGCTCCGGCGGCCCCCACCTTCCAGCAGCGTCCGCTCTCGCCTCCCGTGGTGGGCCAGCCCTATGCCCAACCGGCGATGCCCTATGCCCAGTCCGCGCAGCCCTACGCCCAGCCGGCGCAGCCCTACGCCCAGCCGGCGCAGCCCTATGCCCAGCCCGCGCAGCCTTACGCCCAGCCGGTGGCTCCGACCCAGCCGATCCCCACGTACTCGCAACCAGCGACCGCGTCGCCCGCACCCGATGCCACGACGAGCCAGCGGCCGACGCAACCGCCGGCCTACACGCCTCCTCCGCTGAAGCCGATCCCGATCGCTCCGCAGCCTGCCCCCTCGGCCAACGGCGCGCCTGCGGCTCCGGCCACGGCCCCCACCGTTCCGGCCCCGTCGTTGCCGGCCGCGCCGCAGCCGGCTGCCCCGGCGGCGAGCGGCACGATCGGCATGCCGGTCCTGCCGGGTGCGGGACCGACCGGTGCGACCGGTGCCTTCCCCCGTCTGCTCGAGCCCACGAGCCACACGACATCGTGGCAGCCCGCCAATCTCGGCGGCCGCCCCGCCACCTTCCGCCCCGCGTACCCGACCGCCGCCCTCCCGATCCGGGCGCAGCAGTAAGGACCACTTCGAAACTGCCCGTGGAAAAAGTCGTCGATTACCTTTTTCCACTTGATCGACCGCGGGAAACGCCGTCCCGCCACCCTCGGTAGGCGAGCGGGTCGGCGTGAGGATGCGGAGCGTGGCGGACCTTCGCCAGCGACGCAACTCATGCCGCCTGCGAGCCGGCTTGGGCGAGTAGACGTGAAATCCACTGCATCCGGCAGTCGCTCAGCGGTCGGGACGATACATTTTCGTCCATGACCAATGCCGACATCGCCGCCGCCTTCGACCACGTCGCCGACCTGATCGAGTACCAGGGCGGCAACGTCTTCCGGGTCCGGGCCTACCGCAACGCGGCCCGTACCATCGGCTCGATGGTGGAGTCACTGGCCGCGGTCCGCGCCGACCCGGCGCGATCGCTGACGGACATCGAGGGCGTGGGGGCGGACCTCGCCGCCAAGATCGGCACGCTGCTCGACACCGGCCGCCTGCCGCTGCTCGACGAACTGCAGCGTGAGATTCCGGCCGTCGTCTTCGAGCTCATGCGGGTGCCGGGGCTGGGTCCGAAGAAGGTGAAGGCGCTCGTGGATTCACTGGGCATCGATTCCCTCGACGCCCTGGAGCAGGCCTGCCGCGACGGGCGGGTTCGCGAGGTGAAGGGTTTCGGGGCCAAGACCGAGGCCGCGATTCTGGAGAACATCGGCTTCGCCAAGAGCCCGGAGCACGACCGGCTGCTGTGGTCCGAGGCCGATGCGATCGTGCAGCGACTGCTCGCGTGGATGCGGGAGTGCTCCGCGGTGCGGCGGGCGGAGGGGGCGGGCAGTTGGCGCCGGGGCCGGGAGACGGTCGGCGACATCGACGTCGTCGTCGACGCGGACGACGCGGCCCGCGTCATGGACCACCTCGTCGCCTGGCCGGAGTGCGCCGGCGTGCTGCTCCGCGGCGAGACGAAGACGAGCATCCGCGGCCCGCGCGGCCTGCAGGTGGACCTGCGGGTGGTGGCGCACGCCTCGTTCGGCGCGGCCTGGCAGTATTTCACCGGTTCGAAAGAGCACAACGTCCGGCTGCGGTCGCGGGCCCGCGACCGCCGGCTCTCGATCAACGAATACGGCGTGTTTCGCCTCGAGTCCGGTGCGGACGACGCCGCGCTCACCAAGGCCGCATCGGTGGCGGGCGCGAGCGAGGAAGACATCTACGCCGCCGTCGACCTGCCCTGGATTCCACCCGAACTTCGCGAAGGGGGCGACGAGATCGCCCGCGCGGAACGCGGCGCGTTGCCGGAACTCGTCGCGCTCGCCGACATCCGGGGCGACCTGCACATGCACACCACCGCGACCGACGGGGAGGACACGCTCGGCGACATGGTGCGGGCCGCGATCGACCGCGGACTCGCCTACATCGCGATCACCGACCACGGCCAGCGGGTGACGATGGCCAATGGACTCGACCGCAAGCGGCTCCTGAAGCAGTGGGACGAGATCGACCGGCTCAACGAATCGCTGGCGGAGGACGGCCGCCCTCCGATCGTCGTCCTCAAGGGGATCGAGGTCGACATGCTCGAGAAGGGGGGGCTCGACCTGCCCGACGAGATCCTGGCACGGGCCGACTGGGTGGTGGCCAGCCTCCACTACGGCCAGAACCAGCCGCGTGAGCGGATCACGGCCCGGATCGTCGAGGCGATCGAGAACCCGCACGTCTCGGTGATCGGTCATCCCACGGGCCGGCTCATCAACAAGCGGCCCGCCTACGACGTCGACATCGAGGCCGTGATCGAGGCTGCCGCCCGCACGGGCACGTTCCTGGAGATCAACGCCAATCCGTGGCGGCTCGACCTCGACGACCGGCACGCGGCGGCGGCGAAGCAGGCGGGCGTGAAGCTCGTGATCTCGACCGACGCCCACTCGACCCGTGGCCTCGACGTGATGCGCTGCGGCATCCTCCAGGCCCGCCGCGCCGGCCTGGAGGCGAAGGACATCGTCAACACCCGCACGCTGGCCCAGGTCAGGAAGCTGATGGGCAAGGCCTAGGTCGCATCCCATGGACGCGCTCCACCGGCCAGGGGCAGCCAGTCCCCTCTCGCCGGACGTTCGCCTCCGCCCTCCGGGCATCGGCTCACTGCGTGTCCGCTGCGCTCCGCCATCCATGGCTGCGCTTGCTCCCCCAGCCCGCTCGAGGGCACCGGCTACCCCCGACCTCCTCCTACCCGGTGATCGGAGGCGAAGGGTCTGCCCATGCCCCAGGAGCCGGCGTAGCTGGCCAGCGCAGGCATGGATGCCGGAGCGCAGACAGCTCCGAGAGAGCGGAGCCCAGGATGGGCGCAGCGAGCGTCCGGCGATGGGGCGTGGGCAGACCCGAGCCGGGTTGCAGCGACCTTGCGTCGCGTACTACGGTGCCTTCACGCACCGGAAACCGATGTGGTTCGTCGCGCTCGAGACCTCCCCCTTGCCCCGCGTGCCCACGATGTAGCGGGAGCAGTACTGGTCCGAGCACAGGAACGAGCCGCCACGCTGCACCCGCTTCGCTTGTCCTGGCTCCTGCGGATCGAAACTGTCCTCCGGCCCCCGGGGATCGACGGCGAGGGCACGGCCGTCGGGGCCGGCGTCCTCCGCGTAGGTGTCGGGCCGATACCAGTCGGCACACCATTCCCAGACGTTGCCCGACATGTCGTGCAGCCCGTAGGCGTTCGCGGGGAACCGCCTCACCGGAGCGACACCGGCGAAGCCGTCCGCCGCGGTGTTCTCTCCGGGAAACCGGCCCTGCCAGGTGTTCGCCATCCACCGGCCAGCGGGCCGAAACTCGTCGCCCCACGGGTAGGCGGCACCGGACAGTCCGCCGCGGGCGCCGAACTCCCATTCCGCCTCGGTCGGCAGCCGCTTGCCCGCCCAGCGGGCGTAGGCTTCCGCGTCCTCGAAGGCCACGTGCACCACGGGCGCGTCACCGAGACCCTGGAGATCGCTCTCCGGACCCGTCGGCCGGCGCCAGCAGGCTCCCGGCACGTAGGCCCACCAGCGGAGGTGGGCCGCGCCGCTCGGGTCGCGGAGCGGCACCGGCCCCGGCGGCGGGGTGAATACGATCGATCCGGCCACGAGGTTCTCCGCAGGAGCGCCGGGAAAGTCCTCCGGTCGCGGCGGCCGCTCGGCGACGGTGACGTGGCCGGTGGCCTTCACGAACGCCGCGAACTGGTCGTTCGTCACCTCCGTGGCGTCCATCCAGAAGCCGGCCACGCGGACGCGGTGGATCGGTCGGGCGTCGTTCATAGGGTCGGTGCCGCCGAAGGGGATGCCCCGCGGATCCGCGCAGCCCATGGAGAACTCACCGCCGGGCACCCACACCATCCCAGCCGGCGGCTCGGCCACCGAGAGAGCCGGACCAGGCACCGTGGGGGCGAACGCTGCCGCTGCCACGGTTGGCGGCGCGTCGCTGTGCCCGTGTGATCGGTTGCCCGTCTGTCGAACGACCCAGAGCATGGCCGCGACGCCCACCGCCACGCCGAGCCAGCCGAGGTACCGCGGCATTCTGACTCCTCCGGCCTTCACGCACATCGGCGGCGCAGCGTGCGCTCCAGCGCCCGCCTTAGCCACCGCCTCCGCGCCGGACTCCACCACTTCACGAACGCCTTGCGGGCTTTGTTCGCCTTGGCAGCCTCCACGTCATGGAGGGCTGCCAGCGTCCGCTGCTCCATGCCGACGCCGTCGGATCGCGCCCAACGGTCGAAACGCTCGGCCGCCGCCGCGTGGTCCGTGAAGTCACCGAGAGTGTCCTGGAGTCGTTGCAGGGCATCCTCGCACCTGGCACGCTCCCGGGCGGGAAACACGGCCGCGAAGATCTCCAGCGCGTAGCGGAGTTTCTTGCCCTCGATCCGCAGCTGATGAATCTCGTCGGCGGATCGCAGCCTGCGGTCCGCCTTGGCGAAGAACCGTGCCACGAGCGGTCGGAATTGGCGGCGGGCGAACTCCGCGAACGACCGCTCCCTGCCCCGCGGTCCGACATCGTCGAGCAGCCTCTCCGCGCGCCCGTGCCAGTCGGCTGCCAGGAGGGCGTCTCGTATCTGCTGAATGGGCGCCCGGGACGCGGCCCGCCGGCGCGACAGCATGGCCACGAGTCGCTCCCGAGCGCAGCGGGCGGCCGTCGCACCAGCCGATCCGGCGGCCTCGCGCCCCAGCCGGTCCGTCAGCACGTCGAGATCCCGCGTCTCACCGGCGGCATGTCGCAGTTTTCGCAGACGCTTCGCGAACCAGTCCCGCCGCTTCGCGGGCAGGAGATCGGCGAAGGCGTCGACCGCGGCGAGCGTCCGCCGCGTCGCCACTCGCAGCCGGTGCACGCGCTCCGCATCGGGTCGCTCACCCGCTGCCCCCTGCAGTTCGGTCCACACCGCATCGAGCCGCTTTCGCAACGCACGCCGCGCCACGTGGGATGCCGGTGTGCGGCCGTGCTCGACGACCAGCCAGGTGCTCTGCAGTGCCATCGGACGGCCCGGAGAAGACGAAACGCCCGCCTTCGGTCACTCTACGCCCCGGCCGGATCCCGCACCAGCGCCGACCGCGACCTCCCGCGTTTCCGGCCGCGCCGGCGGCCGCTTCATCACGGTGACGTGCGAGGCAAAGATCGTGCCCGCCCCGGCCGAGCCATCGCCGCTCCACAGCCGGCCCTTGACCTCGATGGCGTCGCCCGCGGCGACCAGGTCGAGACGCGCCCCGTCGACGGTGACCACAGCGTCATCGGCCAAAGTGAACGTCAGCCGACGCACCCGCCCCGCATCCACCCGGACGACGAGCGTCCCCGCCCGGAAGCTCACGACCGTGGCGACGATGGGATCGGCCTTCCCGGGCCGCACGGCTTCCGGCGCGAAGTCGGCGGGAGGCGTGACGATCGTCACGGCCCGCAGCGGCTCGGCCGCACGGCCCCGTTCATCGACGACAGCCCGCATCCGCACCGCCATGCCCGGTCGCACGTCACCGCGGGCGACGGTGCCCGTGACCGTCAGATGCGAGACACCGGCCGGATGGAGTTGGGCGAAGAGCGCCTCCGCTCCGTCGCCGGCCCCCTTCTCGGCGAAGGCCACGACGCCGCCCGCGTGGGTGCCGTTGGCGGCCTGCACGACCCCCGCAAAATCGGCCTCCGGCAGCCTGTCGATCAGCAGCTTGTTGTTCTCGACGGGCTCGGTGATCGCCTTGTTCGTGCCGCGACAGGCACCCAGGTTCCAGAGCCGCTCATAGCTGCGCTGCAACTGGGCCGACTTGAAAAAAGTGCCCCACTGAATCGTCCCGTCAGGCGCCACGGGCGCCACGTGCTCCTGCGCGTCGGCATAGGGGTTGTAGCGCTGGGCCCGCGATTCCTGGGCGACGCCAACGGCGAGGACGGCGGTGAGGGCGACGACGAACGATCGCGGCATGACGGCAAACTCCCGGGAGCGGACTACTCCTTGGACATTACTTCGGCGCGCGTGGCCAGGCAAAACTCCCCGCGCGCACGGGCGCCACCGGCACCGATGGTGCGGTCGGTGACGGCCGCGCAACCGGCGCGACCGGTTCCCGCGGACGCCAGCCCGACCGGGGCCTAGAGCCCCTTGGGCTCGCCGTCGATCGTCGCCACGTCGCCCGCGACCTCGTGGGCCACGGCAGTCTCCGCAGTCTCCTCGGCCCCGGCCGCCTCCAGCAGTGGGAACTGCCGAGCGAGGAGGTTCTCCCGGTCGAGCCGCAGCGACTCGAGCGCCTCGGGCCGCACCCGCACCTCAGCCGACTGGAACGTGTTGAATCCCGTGCCGGCCGGAATCAGGTGGCCGAGGATCACGTTCTCCTTGAGGCCGACGAGGTTGTCGATCTTCCCGGCCAAGGCTGCCTCCGTGAGCACCTTCGTGGTCTCCTGGAAGCTCGCAGCCGAAATGAAGCTCGAGCTCTGTACGCTCGCCTTCGTGATTCCGAGCAGCTGCGTGCTCGCCGTAGCCGGCTTCGGCTTTGCACCCTTGGCCGAGGCGCCACCGAGTGTCTCGATCTGGGCGTTCGTCTGCTGGAGCACGTCCTTCGGCACGATGGAGCCGATGGCGAACTCGCTGTCACCCTTGTCGGTGATCCGCAGGCAGCTCACCAGCCGCTCGTTCGCCTGCCGGAACTCGAACTTGTCGAGCACGCTGCCCGGCAGGAGGCTGGTGTCGCCGACCGTCTCGATCTTCACCTTCCGCAGCATCTGCGAAACGATGATCTCGATGTGCTTGTCGTCGATGTCCACCCGCTGGCTGCGGTAGACGTTCTGGATCTCGCGGACCAGGTACCGCTGCACCTCTTCCTCGCCCGAGATCCGCAAGATGTCGTGGGGCACGAGCGGACCGTCCACGAGCGCCTCGCCCGCCTTGACGTAATCGCCCGCGTGCACCCGGAGGTGCTTGCCGTGCGTCACGAGGTGCTCGCGCTCGATGCCGCTCTCGTTCTTGACGACGATCGTCCGCTTGCCGCGGCGCTTCTCGCCCAGGAGCTCCACCTTGCCGTCGATCTCCGCCATGATGGCCGGATCCTTCGGCTTGCGGGCCTCGAAAATCTCCGTCACGCGGGGCAGACCACCGGTGATGTCCTGCGTGCCCGAGGCCTCGCGGGGCGTCTTGGCGAGCACGTGACCGGCCGCGACCTTCTCGCCCGGTGCGACCTCGATGTAGGCCTTCTCCGGCAGGTAGTAGAAGTCGAGGATCTTGCCCGACTCGTCCTCGAGCACGACCTGCGGGTGATAGACGCCCTTGTGTTCCATCACCATCCGCCGCGTGTGACCGCTGGGATCCTTCTCGACGCGGAGCGTCTCTCCCTCGATCACGTCCTCGTAGCGGACCTTGCCGGCCACCTCGGAGAGGATCGGAATCGAATGCGGGTCCCACTGCACGAGCACCGACCCTGCCTTGACCTCTTCGTTGTCTTTCACCTTGAGGATCGCGCCCGCCGGGATGTCGAACTTCTCGAGTTCAGCGCCCTTGGCATCGACGATCGCGATCTCGCCGTTGCGGGCCAGCACGACCTGCTCGCCCTGCTCGTTCTGCACGGTGCGGAGCCGCGTGAACTTCACGGTTCCGGCCCGCTTGGCCTTGCTCTCGCTCTCCTCGATCGCCCGCTGCCCCACGCCGCCGATGTGGAAGGTCCGCATCGTCAACTGCGTGCCCGGCTCGCCGATGCTCTGCGCGGCGATGATGCCCACCGCCATGCCCTCCTCGACGAGCGATCCCGTGGAGAGATCCATGCCGTAGCAGAGGCGGCAGACGCCCAGCGGCGCCTCGCAGGTGAGCGGACTGCGGACCTGGATCTTCTCCAGGCCCAACTCCTCGACCTGCCGGGCCATCGTCGGCGTGATCAGCTGGTCCTCTTGTACGATCACGTTCTCGGTGATCGGGTTCACGATATTCGTCCGGCTGACGCGCCCCCGGATGCTGTCGGCGAGGCTCACTTCCACCTTCTCACCGCGGTAGATGACCGTCTTCGTGATGCCCTGCGTGGTGCCGCAATCGTGCATCGTCACCACGACGTTCTGGGCGACGTCGGCCAATTTCCGCGTCAGATAACCCGAGTCGGCGGTCTTCAGCGCCGTGTCGGCCAAGCCCTTGCGGGCGCCGTGGGTGGAGCTGAAGTACTCCAGCACCGTGAGTCCCTCGCGGAAGTTCGCCTTGATCGGCGTCTCGATGATCTTGCCCGACGGCTTGGCCATCAGGCCGCGCATGCCGGCCAGCTGCCGGATCTGCTCGACGCCGCCTCGCGCGCCGGAGTGCGCCATGAGGAAGATCGGATTGACGTAGCCGGCCCGGCGCCGCTCGCTGGCGGTGTCCTTCTCCAGCTCGGCCATCATTTCCTTGGTGATCTCTTCACGGGCGTGCGTCCAAGCGTCGAGCACCTGGTTGTAACGCTCGCCGTCGGTGATTACGCCGCGCTGATAGAGCTTCATGATCTTCATGACGCCCTTCTCGGCGTCGCCGATGATCCGCGTCTTGTTCGCCGGCGTGATCAGGTCGTCGGTGGCGAACGACAGGCCGCTCTTCGTGCTCCAGCTGAAGCCGACGCGGTTCATGTCGTCGAGCAGGTCGATCGTCCGTCGCCGACCGAGCGTCTGGTAGCAGTCGGAAATCACCCGCGCGAGTTCGCTCGACCGCATCGGGAGGTTGTAGAACAGCATGCCCTTCGGCAGCACCGCGTTGAACAGCACGCGGCCCACCGTGGTCTCGATCACGGCCCCCGGCTTGCCGAGCGCCTCGACGTCGGTCTTCAGCCGGCGTTCCGCGGGCAGCTTGACCTTGATCTTGGCGTGCGTTTCGGCCTTGCCCAGCGAGTGGGCGATCTCGACCTCCTCGAAACTCTTGAACACCATGCCCTCGCCACGGCGCCGCGGCAGCGACATGGTCAGGTAGTAGCAGCCCATCACCACGTCCTGCGAGGGCGAGATGATCGGCGCGCCGTTTGCCGGGCTGAAGATGTTGTTCGTCGACAGCATCAGCGTGTGGGCCTCGACCTGGGCCTCGATCGAAAGCGGCAGATGCACGGCCATCTGGTCGCCGTCGAAGTCGGCGTTGAAGCCCTTGCAGACCAGAGGATGGAGCTTGATCGCGTTGCCTTCGACGAGCACCGGCTCGAAGGCCTGGATGCCCATGCGGTGCAGCGTGGGAGCACGATTGAGGAGCACCGGATGGTTGCGGATCACCTCCTCGAGGATGTCCCAGACCTCGGCGTCCTTCCGCTCCAGCATCTTCTTCGCGCTCTTGATCGTGTCGGCGTGGCCGAGCTCCTTGAGACGCCGGATGATGAACGGCTGGTAGAGTTCGAGCGCGATCTTCTTGGGCAGGCCGCACTGGTGGAGCCGGAGATTCGGGCCGACGACGATCACGGAGCGGGCCGAATAGTCGACGCGCTTGCCGAGCAGGTTTTCGCGGAACCGCCCCTGCTTGCCCTTGATCATGTCGGTGAGGCTCTTGAGCGGACGATTGCTCGAAGCGAGCACCGGCCGCTTGCACCGGTTGTTGTCGAACAGGGCGTCGACGGACTGCTGCAGCATCCGCTTCTCGTTGCGGATGATGACCTCGGGCGCGTTCAGGTCGACGAGCTTCTTGAGGCGGTTGTTGCGGTTGATGATCCGCCGATAGAGATCGTTGAGGTCGCTCGTGGCGAAATTGCCGCTGTCGAGCATCACCAGCGGGCGAAGGTCCGGCGGGATCACGGGGATCACGTCGAGCACCATCCACTCGGGCTTGTTCTCGCTGTCGCGGATCGCCTCCACGATCTTGAGCCGGTTGACGAGATCCTTCTTCTTCTGCTTCGAGTTCGTGGTCGCAAGTTCCTCGCGGAGCTCCCGCGAGAGCGTCACGAGGTCGAGGCCGAGAAGCAGCTTCCGGACGGCTTCGGCACCCATCTCGGCGTCGAAACTGCCGTCACCGTAGGTCGCCCGGGCCTCGCGAAACTCCTCTTCGGTCAGCAGTTGCTGCTTCTTGAGGGGCGTGTCCTTGGGATCGAGAACCACGTAATCCTGGAAGTAGATCACCTTCTCCAGGCTCGACGTCTTCATGTCGAGCAGCGCGCCGAGACGGCTCGGCATCGCCTTGAAGAACCAGATGTGAACGACCGGCGCGGCGAGCTCGATGTGGCCCATGCGCTTGCGGCGAACGCGACTGTGGGTCACCTTCACGCCGCAGCGGTCGCAGATCATCCCCTTGTACTTCATGCCGCGGTACTTGCCGCAGGAGCACTCCCAGTCCTTCTCCGGTCCGAAGATCTTCTCGCACATCAGGCCGTCCTTCTCGGGACGGTAGGTGCGGTAGTTGATCGTTTCGGGCTTCTTGACCTCGCCGAACGACCAGCTGCGGATGTCGTGCGGCCGCGCAAGGCTGATCTTCACCGCCGAATAATCGTTGACGCGATCGTAGGTGGACTCACCGATGCTCATGGTCGTCTGCTCCGTGATCTTTCGGTCTGCTGGGATTCAACCACCGGCCGTCACGCCGGAGGCGTGACCATCGCGAAAGTCGCCGCGGGCGTCGGCCCGGGCGACTCTCCAAGCGGGCGAAGGCCACGACGGCTTCGCCCGCGTAAACCTAAATCCGCCTCTTTTCCAGGGACATGTTCAACGCGAGCCCACGGATCTCGTTGGTGAGCACGTCGAAGCTCGCCGGCGTGCCGGCCTCGAGCGTGTTCTCGCCCTTCACCATGCTCTCGTAGATCTTGGTGCGTCCCTCGACGTCGTCGCTCTTCACCGTCAACAGTTCCTGCAGGATGTAGGCGGCCCCGTAGGCCTCGAGCGCCCACACCTCCATCTCACCGAACCGCTGGCCGCCGAACCGCGCCTTGCCACCCAGGGGCTGCTGGGTGATGAGCGAGTACGGACCAGTCGACCGGGCATGCACCTTGTCGTCGACCAGGTGATGCAGCTTCAGCATGTAGATGTAGCCGACCGTCGTCTCTTGCTCGAGCGGCTCGCCCGTGCGGCCGTCGAAGAGCTGCGCCTTGCCGTGCTTGGGAAGACCGGCATCGGCGAGCACCTCGTTGATGTCGTCCTCGCTGGCGCCGTCGAACACCGGCGTGATGGCCTGGAAGCCGAGCAGTTTGCCGGCCCAGCCGAGATGCGTCTCGAGGATCTGACCGACGTTCATGCGGCTCGGCACGCCCAGGGGGTTGAGCAGGATCTGCAGCGGCGTGCCGTCCGCGAGGAACGGCATCTCTTCCTTGGGCAGGATCTTGGCGATCACGCCCTTGTTGCCGTGGCGCCCGGCCATCTTGTCGCCCACCGAGATCACGCGCTTCGCGGCCACGTAGACCTTCACCATCTGGAGCACGCCCGGGCGGAGCTCGTCGCCCCGCTTCATGCTGTTGAGCCGCCGCTCGCGGGCGTCGATCGCGTCCTCGACGGCGGGCCACATCGTCTTGACGAGCTTCTCGATGTCGGCCTTCCGCTGCGGCGAACGGATATCGAGGGCGTCGAGCTTGAAGGCCGCAGCCCGCTCGGCCACGACCTTGTGGTCCTGATTCCGCACCAGCGGACCGCCGTCCGGGGCCGTCAGCGGCTTCTGCAGCACCTTCTCGATCTCGGCGACCATCGCCCCGAACGCCTCGGCGACCCGCAGGTTGCCTTCGTTCTCGGCCTCCTTGAGCTGCTTTTCGAACTCGCGTCGCTCCTCTTCCGAGAGGCTCATCCGCCGCGAGAACTTCTCCGTCGCGATCACGATGCCCTCGACACCCGACGGCACCTCGAGCGAGTCGTTCTTCACGTCCTCGCCGGCTCGGCCGAAGATGGCATGGAGCAGCTTCTCTTCGGGGGTCAACTCCGTCTTGCTCTTGGGCGAGACCTTGCCGACCAGGATGTCACCGGGCCGGACGTAGGTGCCGATCCGGACGATGCCCGACTCGTCGAGATTATGGAGCGCCCGCTCGCCGACGTTCGGGATGTCGCGGGTGAACTCCTCGCGACCGAGCTTCGTGTCGCGAATCTCGATGTCGTACTCCTCGATGTGGATCGAGGTGTAGACGTCGTCCTCGACCAGCTCCTCGCTGATGATGATCGCGTCTTCGAAATTGAAGCCGTCCCACGCCATGAAGCCCACGAGCACGTTCCGCCCCAGGGCCAGTTCGCCCTTGAACGTGGCGGCACCGTCGGCGATCACCTCGCCCTTCTCGACCTTCTGGCCGAGCTGCACGATCGGCTTTTGGTTTTGGCAGGTGCGCTCGTTGAGGCCGACGTACTTGCGGAGCTTGTAGACGTCCGGGGCCGTTGTGCCGCTCGTGATCTCGATCGAGTCGGCGTCGACGTAGGACACGGTCCCCTTCCGCGCGGCCCGCACGATGAGGCCCGAGTTCGCGGCCACATCCCGCTCCATGCCGGTGGCGACCACCGGCGGCTCCGTGACCAGCAGCGGCACCGCCTGCCGCTGCATGTTGGAACCCATCAACGCGCGATTGGCGTCGTCATGTTCGAGGAAGGGAATCAGGCCGGCCGAAACGCCCACCATTTGGCTGGGGGCGACGTCGATGTACTGGATATCGTCGGCCGGGACGAGCACGAAGTCGCCGCGGTACCGGGCGATGATGTTGTCGCCCACGAGCCTGCCGTCGACGACGGTCGCGTCGGCCGGAGCCAGGTGCGCCTCGTGCTCCTCGTCGGCCCGCAGCCAGACGACGTCGTCGGTCAGCTTGCACTTCGAGACCTTGCGGTAGGGCGTCACCAGGAAGCCGTAGGAATCGACACCCGAGTAGATCGCGAGGCTCGAAATCAGGCCGATGTTCGTGCCTTCCGGCGTCTCGATGGGGCAGATCCGCCCGTAGTGCGAGATGTGCACGTCGCGCACCTCGAAGCCGGCTCGCTTGCGGTTCAAGCCGCCCGGGCCCAGCGCCGAGAGCCGCCGCTCGTGGGTGAGCATCGAGAGCGGGTTGGTCTGGTCGACGACCTGCGACAGCTCGCCCCGGCCGAAGAAATACTCGATCGCGGCCGAAATGCTCTTGGGATTGATCAGGGTCCGCGGCGACATCTCCGCCACGTCCTTGAGGCTCATCCGCTCCTGGACGGTCCGCCGCAGCTTGAGGAACCCCTTGCGCAGCTCGTCGCTCGCCAGTTCGTCGATCGTCCGCAGGCGCCGATTGCCGAGGTGGTCGATGTCGTCAACCTCGACCTGCCCCTCCCCTTCGCTCAGTTGGAGCATGTACCGGATCGCGGCGATCAGGTCCTCGGCCCGCAGCGTCATCTCCGTCTCGGGCACGTTGAGACCGAGCTTGCGATTGATGCGAAACCGGCCCACCCGGCCCAGCCGGTAGCGGTTTGTGTCCTTGAACTTCTCGTCGAACAGGGCCCGGGCCTTGTCGAGGGCGGGCGGATTCCCCGGCCGCAGCCGCTGGTAGATTCGCACCAATGCGTCCTCGTGGCTGGGAGCCACGGCGGTGCGCCGCTTCGACTCGTCGGCATCCTCCCGGAGGCTGTTCATGATCAGGGGCACCTTCTGCTCCTGCATCACCTCGACCGCCTTGAGGCCGGAGGTCGCGATCAGCTCGGCCTGGTCGTGAGTGATCTTGCAGCCGGCGTCGACGATGATCTCGCCCGCCCGCTCCGCGCCCTTCGGATAGACGATGTCGTCGACCGCGATCTTGCCCTCGATCTTGGGCACGCTGCGGGCGCCGACCACCTTCTCCACGGACGTCTTGTAGAACAGTTTGAGGATTTCCGAGTCGCGGGTGTACTTGGAATCCATCGCCCGCAGCAGCGTGAGCGCCGAGAACTTGCCGCTCTGGTCGATCCGCACCTGGAGCGTGTCTTTCTTCGAGACATTGAGCTCGATCCAGCTGCCGCGTTCGGGAATGATTCGGCAGTTGTGCGTCTTCCGATCACCGGCCTCCGTGTCGGCCACGAAGTCGATGCCGGGCGACCGATGCAGCTGGCTGACGACCACCCGCTCGGCGCCGTTGATGATGAACTCGCCGCCACCGAGCATGATCGGAATGTCGCCGAGGTAGACCTCCTCCTCGATGGGCTGCTCGCGAGTCAGCCGCAGCCACACCCGCAACGGCCGCCCGTAGGTCAGCCGCAACTGCCGGCACTCGTCCGGCTCGTACCGCGGCTTCCCGAGTTCGTAGCGCAGATACTCGAGCTTGACGGTCTTGTCGTAGCTCTCGACCGGGAAGATCTCCCGCAGCACCCCTTCGATGCCCTGATCCTTGCGCTTCGCGGCAGGCACGTCGTACTGCAGGAAGTTGTCGTAGAAGCGGGTTTGGATCTCGGTGAGATCGGGCATGTGATGGCTGGCGCGACGGCTGCCGAAGTGGCGAACCTCGGAGGGCTGCAGGCGGCGAACGGCGCGGGTTGCCATGAACGGGAGGCTCCTCGGGATGGTCTGAACTGCGGGCGCGAACCCGCGGAAATCAAGCGCGGTCGATCAGCCGCACCGCCCGCGCGAGCCGAACTCGTGCGCACGGAAACTGACGGGGCGGAACGACACGAAGGATGGGAAAGCGGCGCAAAGAGGGAATGGCTCGACCAGGCAGCACGCAAAAACTATACCGTTCGTTGGCTGGGAGGCCAACCTCCCAGCCAACGAACCGAAAAAAGCGGGCTTTTTACTTGATCGAGACCTTTGCACCGGCCTCTTCGAGTTCCTTCTTCAACTTCTCGGCGTCGGCCTTCGAGATGCCCTCCTTCACCTTGGCGGGAGCACCTTCGACCATGTCCTTGGCCTCCTTGAGGCCCAGGCCGGTCGCCGCACGCACGACCTTGATGACACCGATCTTGTTGTCGCCGAAGGCGTCGAGAACGACGTCGAACTCGGTCTTCTCGGCCGCGGCCTCGCCACCAGCCGCTGCGCCGCCGGCGCCACCGGCGGGAGCCGCCATCATCACGGCGCCACCGGCAGCCGGCTTGATGCCGTGCACTTCGTCGAGGTAGTCCGACAGTTCCTTGGCCGCCTTGAGGGTAAGCCCGACGATCTTGTCGCCGAGGTCCTTGGTTTCCTTGGAAAACTCGCGGGTCGCTTCAGCCGTTGCCATCGCTCTTGATCCTTTCAATTCGAAAACGGGGGAACCTAATGTCTTACCATGAACTTTGGCGGCGTGAAGACCGCCTGTGAAAATCGGGAAATCGCCGGGGCGTCAGGCCGCGGGCGGCTCGCCGCCCGCCTTCTCGAGGGCTTCGACATGCGAAGCGATCTGCCCGGCCAGCCCACCGCCCGCCGAGAGGATCTGGCCTGACAGCGTCGACGCCAGGGACGAAATCTGCCCGGATAGCAGCGAGAGCTGCTCGGTGCGGGTCGGCCACTTGGCCACCTTCTTGACGTCAGCCGGCTCGAGCCGGGCGCCGTCGAGGGCGCCGCCGCGGCACTCGAAGCCTTCGAAATCCTTGACGCCGGCCAGCCGGTCCAGCTCCTTGGCCAGATCGACGACGTCCTCGCCGCCCCAGGCGATGGCCAGCATGCCCTCGGGCTTTTCAAAGGCGGGAGCCAACGGCGTACCAGACATGGCCATCCGCGCCAGGCTGTTCTTCACCAGCTGCAACTGGATCTTCTTCTTGCGCAGCGTCTGCCGCAGCTGCGTGGTCTTCTGGGCGTCGAGTCGCCCCAGGCTGACGACGATCAAATCGCCGACGCCGCCGAGGCGGCCCTTGAGGTCGTCGACCAGCATGCTCTTCATCTGCTTGCTCATGATGCTCAGGCCTTCGTGGCTGCGGGACGGGTGAATGCGGTATCGGTCAGGCGGCGACCATCACGCCGGGGCTCATCGTCGCCGAGATGGAGATGCTCTTGACGTACTGGCCGCGAACGCTGGACGGCTGCATGCCGACGATGTGGTCGATGAACGCCCGAATGTTGTCGACCAGCTTCGACGCTTCGAAGCTCGCCTTGCCAGCCACGGCGTGCACAATGCCGGTCGGATCGTTGCGGAACTCGACCTTGCCGGCCTTGTACTCGCCGACGGTCTTCTTGATGTCGGCGGTGACCGTGCCGGCGCGAGGGCTCGGCATCAGGCCCCGGGGTCCGAGCACTTTGCCCAGCGGACCCACCAGGCCCATCATGTCAGGCGCAGCGATGCAGACGTCGAAATCCGTCCAGCCTTCCTTGATCTTCTTGGCGAGCTCTTCGGCACCCACCTCTTCGGCACCGGCCGCCTTCGCATCGTCGGCCAGATTGCCCTTGGCGAACACGACCACGCGCTTCGACTTGCCGATGCCGTGCGGCAACACGAGCGAGCCGCGAATGATCTGGTCGGCCTGCTTCGGATCGATGCCCAGGCGAATGTGGACCTCGACCGTCTGGTCGAACTTCGCGGGCGGGAACTTCTTCAGGACGTTGACGGCCTCCGCGAGCGGGAGGGGATCGTCGGACGTGGGCTTGACGGCGAGCATCGCCCGCATGCGTTTCGTGGTGGCCATGGATGGGGTGAAAAAACGGGGTGGGGGTGGGAAGTTCTGA
>JBIKND010000083.1:0-15276 GCA_044358905.1 Pirellulales bacterium
CGGCGAGCCAGATGGCGAGGTGCTTCTCGAGACCCGTGCGGTCACGGATCTGCACCAGTTCTCCGCAGGCCTCCATCTCCCGGTACCAGGCGAGCTGGCCCTGGGTGTGGGCCCAGGCCTGGGCCGGGCTCATCCATCCCGGCAACCGCGAGAAGTAGTCCACCGACCGGGCGATCTGCGTGGCCACGCACAGGCCGACCCGGCCGCGGCGCATCTCGGGGAAGCAGACGGTGTTCCGCGTCCGGAAGGGCTGGTCCTTCATGCCCAGTTCGCGGCGCCGGATCCGCTCCTGCGTCCACCGCAGGTCGCGGTTGAAGTCGAGGGCGTTGTAGGAGAGGTCGAGATGGATGTCGAAGATCAGCCGGGGAGCGGTCATGCGAGAGGATTCCGAAGGGCGAATGAGAGCGCAAACCACTTTGGTGAAGCACCGGCTCGGGGGCGGCAAAAGTCTCCTCGCTGTGGCCGCAGCGGCCACACGCTCGTCGAGCGTTCGCCGACCCCCTCGCCTACCTCGCGCAGAGCACCAAAAAGTTGCTACAGCAAAACGAGTTGCGATTTTGGAATCATCTTATCGCCACGCTTGCCCTCGGTCGACGCGGCTTCAACGCCGCGAGCAGGCCACGAATCGAGCGAGGGTCTGCGCGGCGGCGCCGGAGTCGAGCGCCTGCTCCGCGAGCTGCCGCGCGGCGGGCAGATCTGGCGCCTTGCCGGCCGCCCAGAGCGTCGCCGCGGCGTTGAGCACGACGACGTCGCGGCGCGGGCCGCGCTCGCCGCCGAGCACGGCGCGGATCGCCGCCGCGCTCTCGGCCGGGTCCGCGACCTCGAGCTCCGCGACCCGCGTCGCTGGCAACGCGGCCAGGCCGAAGTCCGCGGGTGTCCACGCATACCGTCGCGTGCCCTGGGACGACACGTCGATCACGTCGGTCGGCCCGAAGAGGCTCACCTCGTCGAAGGCGCGGCCGGAATCGCCGAGGTGGCCGGAGACGATCAGCGCCCGGGACGCGCCCAGAAGCCGCGCCGCCTCGGCGACCGGCTCGCGCACGCTCGGCCGGCCGACGCCGATGACCTGGATCGTGGCGGCCGCCGGATTGCACAGCGGGCCGACGAGATTGAACACGGTCGGTCGGCCAAGTGAGCGGCGCAGCGGACCCACGCGGGCCATCGCGGGATGATGGGCCGGCGCGAGGCAGAAGCCGAGGCCCACCTCGTCGAGGCACCGCCCCGACACCTCGGGGCCGGCGTCGATCGTCACACCGAGCGCCTCGAACACGTCGGCCGAGCCCGTCCGGCTGGAGACGGCCCGGTTGCCGTGCTTGGCGACCGGCTGGCCGGCGGCGGCGACGACGATCGCGGCGGCCGTCGAGATGTTGAACGACCCCGATCCGTCGCCACCGGTGCCGCACGTGTCGGCCACAGGCGCCGTGCCGACGCGCCGCACCGGGATCATCCGCGCCCGCAGGGCGGCGGCGGCGCCCGCGATCTCGGCCGCCGTTTCGCCGGCATCGGCCAGCGTCACCAGCCAGCGGCCAAAGGCGTCGAGGTCGGCCGCTCCGCAGAGCACGGCATCGACGAGCCGCCGAACGTCGTCGGCCGCGGCGCGGCGGGCCGCACGGAGGTCCGCCGCCAAGGTGTCGGGATCGGGGTGGCTGCCGGTCATGCGTGAGCGGGTCGCAGGTGCCTGCGACCACCGTTTTCGGATAGGATTTCGCCGTCGAGACCGCCTGCAACCCGAACGTCGCAGCGGCGCATCGAATCAGGGAGGCGCGGGGATCGGCGCGAGGATGCGGAGCGTGGCGGACCTTCGCCAGCGACGCAACTCATGCCGTCCCCGAGCCGGTTTGGGCCTGAACGCTTCGCCGACCGTCTCGTGACAGGTCTTCAGTCTACACGCGCCCCGCCGAGAGACTTCAGTGCCGCCGACGCCCCGCAAGGTGATCATCGACGTCGATCCGGGTATCGACGACGCCGTGGCGCTCGCCCTGGCCCTGTTCGACCCGCGGCTGGACGTGGTCGCTGTCACCGCGGTCGGCGGCAACGTGCCTCCCGCGCAGGCGACTGAAAATCTCCAGGCCCTCGTCGGGTTTCTCGATCCGCCGCGGCTGCCCCGGCTGGGCGTCGCGGCCGGCGACGTGGTCCTGCCGGCCCGGCCCTTCAGCATGCACGGCACCGACGGACTCGGAGGCGCCGAGGTGCCGCGGGTGCCGCTGCACGGCGGGCATCTCTCCGAAAAAGTGATCTGGGAATGCCTCAAGGCCCACCCGCGCGAGATCACGATCGTCGCGCTGGGCCCGCTGACGAACATCTCGCGGGTGCTGGCCCGCGATCCGTCGATCGTGGAACTGATCGGCGAACTCGTGATCTGCGGCGGCACCGTGCACGGTGCGGGCAGCGCGACACCGGTGGCCGATTTCAACTTCTATTGCGATCCGGCCGCCGCGAGGCACGTGTTACGGGAGCCGCTCACGAAGTCGCTCGTGCCGCTGGAGACGACGTCGCAGGTGGTCCTCGGGTTCAACCTGCTCGACGAACTCCCCGACGATTTCTCGCGGGCGGGCCGGATCCTGCGGCGGATGCTGGGCCACGCTTTCCGGGCCCACCGCCAGATCCTCGGCAGTGAGGGCATCTGCCTGCACGACGTCGTGGCGCTCGTGGCGGCGATGAATCCCGAACTCTTCGAGCGGGTGACGGTGGCGGCCGACGTGGAGACCACCGGCGAATTGACCGCCGGCATGCTCGTGGTGGATCGCCGGCAGACGCGGCAATGGCGGCCGAACGTCGATCTGCTCGTCGGCTGCGACACGGCGGCCGTCCAGGACTGCATCCTGCGCGGGTTCGCAGCCGCGGCGGACGCGACCTGACGCAGCGATCGCCGGCTACTCGAACGCGCTGCGGCTGGCGACCGGAATCTGCAGCGGCAGCCGCTGCCGGTTGCGGAAGATCACCACCTCGACCGTCCGGTCCGCGGGCGTCATGCTCACGAGGCTCATGAGGTGGTCGTCGTCATCGACCGGCGTGCCGTCGTATTCCAGAATCACGTCGTCTCCGCGAATCCCGGCCGTGTCGGCCGGGGCGCCGGGTGTGACGGCCACGACGCGGGCCCCCACGGGCCGCACCATGCCCAGCTGGCCGGCCGCCCGCGGTGAAAACTCCTTGTCGAGCGTGACGCCCAGGTAGGCCCGCGCGACCGAGCCGTTCTCGACCAGCTGCTTGGCCACGAACAGCACCATCGGCATCGGGATCGCGAAGCCGATCCCCTCGTTGCCGCCCGAGTTGCTGGCGATGCAGGTGTTGATGCCAACGACTTCGCCCCGCAGGTTGACCAGCGGCCCGCCGCTGTTGCCGGGATTGATCGCGGCATCGGTTTGGATGAAGTCCTGGAACTTCACGGTCCCTTCGCCGAGTTCCAGGTCGCGGCGACCTTTCGCCGACACGATGCCGAGGGTCACCGAGTGGGCCAGGCCGAACGGGCTGCCGATGGCGAGCACCGTGTCGCCGATCTGCAGCACGTCGCCCTCGGCCAGCCGGGCCGGCTGCAGGTCGTCGCCCTCCAGTTCGAGCACGGCGATGTCGGTGCCGGCGTCGGACCACAGCCGCCGGGGCCGCAGTTCGCGTCCGTCGTCGAGACGGACGGCGATGGCGTCGAGTTCGGCGCGGTTGACCACGTGCCGGTTCGTGAGCACGACGGTCCGGCCCGCCACCTTGGTGATCACGCCGGAGCCGGCCTCGTCCTCGGTCGCCTTGCCGTTCCGGGGCCGCTGCAGCGGTTTCGTGGCGTCGATGTGAACGACCGCGGGCCGCACCAGCTGCATCAGCCGCCGCAGCTGGCGGCCCTGCTGCTCCAGGTGCTCGGCGTCGCGGGCGGCCTGTTCGTAGAGTCGTTCCCGCTCGGAGGCGGAGAGGCGGGCCTGGCGCATGGGATCGACGCGGTCGTCGCGACCGGCGACGGCCGGGATCGGAGCCAGCCGCACCGATGGCTCATCGGCCGGCACCGCGCCGGTGGCGAGCAGGCAACCGCCGAACACGACACAGGCTCGTAAGAGCCAGGCAGAACGACGATGCGGAACGGCGTGCATGGGGTCCTCGAACCGACGGCCGGGAACCCCACCGAGCATACCAGCCGGTCTGCGACCCACGGAAGGCTTAGCAGACTGTGGAACAAGTCTGCCCGAGCAGGATGCGTGGGCCATCGACCCAGGAGACCCTCGGCGTTTCCTGCGGTCGATCAGGTGGACAAAGGCCATGGAGGGCTTTGTCCACGGACAGCTAGAGTTCCAGTTCGCCGCCGACCGCTTCCTCGCTCGCCTCCTCGGGCTCCTCCCGGCGGGCGGAGTAGCCGCCGCCGCTGCGCTCGAGGTCCCGCTGGCACTCGATGCACATCGTGGCGTAGGGCAGGGCGTTGAGCCGGGCCATCGGAATCTTCCCGCTGCACACCTCGCACAGCCCATACTTGCCCGCCTTCATCCGCTCGAGTGCGTTCTCGATGTTCGCCAGTTCGCGGCTCTCGACTTCGGCCAACTGCGAACTGATCTCGTCCTGCGTGGAATCATAGGCGGCGTCCACGACGTCGCCGGGCGACTCGCTCCGCAATTCCTTGAGCAAGGAGAGGTCGCCGGCGAGGGCGCTGCGCAGCGCGTCGCGACGCCGGACGAGAATCGCCCGCAGATTCACCAGTGCTTCATGGCGTGCCATGGTTGCCGCTCCGTGTAGTCGGAGCCCGTCCGGCCGACCCTGAAACTGGCCGCGCCGGTGCGGGCCGCAGCCAATAGTACGGGGCTTGGGGAAAGATGGTTCACGCCAGTAAAATCGGCAGGAGTTGTGCCGGAAATACATTGAAAACCGACGATGACACATCGCGGGGGCCAGGTGGACTTTGCCGCCCCCCGGACCGCGGACGAACGCCCCTTGCCCATCCCGGTGCCGGTGGGCTCAATTCGCGGCGCCGGCCAGGGTTCGCCAGGTGGCCATGACGTGCCGCCGTTCGGTGATCGCGCCGCCGATCGCCAGGCGGATGGCGTAGCGGCCGGCGACATGGGCGTGGGTCAGGAAGGCTGTGCCGCCGGCGTTGACCCGCTCCAGGAGGGTGGCGGTCGCCCCGTCGCCGGCCCGTAGGGCGAAGCAGACGAGGGCCAGGGACGGCTCGCGCAGCAGTTCGAACCGCGGATCGGCGGCCACGCACGCGGCGAACTCCCGGGCCCAGGCCACGTGGTCGCGGACGTGTTGCCGCAACGCTTCCGCACCGAGCATGCGCAGCGTCATCCACAGTTTGAGGGCGCGGAACCGCCGGCCGAGCGGCACCTGCCAGTCGGCGTAGTCGACGACCGCGCCGCTCTCCGTGGCGGCGTTCCGCAGATACTCGGGCTTCATCGACAACGCCTGGACGAGCGGTCCGCGGTCGGCCACCCAGAGCACGTGGCAGTCGAAGTTCACGAGCATCCACTTGTGGGGATTGAAGCCCCAACTGTCGGCACGGTCGGCTCCCGCGACGATCGGGCCGCGCAGTTCCGGGCAGATCGCCGCGGTTCCGGCCCACGCTGCATCGACGTGCAGCCAGGCGCCGTGGCGACCGGCCACGGCCGCGATCGCGGGCACGGGGTCGATCGCCCCGGAGGCGGTCGTGCCGACCGTGGCGGCGACGAAGAAGGGGTGCAGGCCAGCCGCGGCATCGGTTTCCACGGCCGCCGCCAACGCCGCCACGTCCATCGCGCCGGCGGTATCGACGGGAATCCGTCGCCGGCGGGGCGCGTCGATCCCGGCGATCCGCAGTCCCTTCTCGACGCTCGAATGGGCGTCGGCGCCGAAGTATGCGGTGAGCGGCCGGCCGGGGTGCAGCGCCATGGCCCGGTCGCGGGCGGCGACGATCGCGACCAACGCGCCGCTCGAAGCCGAGTCCTGGATCACCCCGCCCCCGGTGCCCGCGCCGGCGAACCGTTCCGGCAGGCCGAGGAGACTCCGCAGCCACTCGATGCAGTGGGTTTCGAGCTCGGTGCAGGCCGGCGACGTCGCCCAGAGCATGCCCTGCACGCCGAGTCCGGCCGCGAGCAGTTCGCCCAGGATCGACGGCCCGCAGGTGCTGGCCGGGAAGTAGCCGAAGAACGCCGGATGCTGCCAGTGCACGAGCCCGGGAAGGATGACGCGGTCGAGGTCGGCGAGCACGGCGGCGAGCGACTCGGCACGCTCGGGTGCGGCGGCCGGCAGGGCGGCCCGGACGCTGCCCGGCTGGACCGGCGGCGCGACGGGGCGGGATTCGAGCGTCGCCCAGTAGTCGGCAATCCAGTCGACGACGGCCCGGGCCTCGCGACGAAACCGCTCCGCATCGAACGCTGTCGGAGCCATCAGTCCGTCTCACCGTGGGCGGTGAGCACGAGCGACCGGGGGCCACCCCGGTCGCGATGCTCGCACAGGTAGATGCCTTGCCACGTGCCCAGCAGGAGCCGGCCATTCCCGATCGGCACGGTCACCGAGGACCCGATCATCGACGCCTTCACGTGGGCGGGCATGTCATCGGGCCCCTCCTGCGTGTGCACATAGGGAAAATCCTCGCGGGCGATCGTGTTGAACGCCATCTCCAGGTCACGGGGCACGTCCGGATCGGCATTCTCGTTGATCGAGAGGCTGGCTGACGTGTGGCGGATGAACACGTGCAGCAGGCCGACCCGCAGCCGGGGCATGCCGCGCAGGGCGGCATCGACCTCGGCGGTGACGAGGTGAAACCCGCGACGACGCGGCGCGAGCCGCAGTTCGGTCTGGAACCAAGCCATGGAAGGGCATCGAGGATATCATCCGGGCACCTCGCCGCGGACCGCCGCGGTGGCCATGGGCCCGGGAAGCCCCCGGCTTGCCCTCCGGTCGATCAAATGGACAAAGGCCATGGCGGGCTTTGTCCAAGCACAGCCAGGTGCGTCATGCCGCTGCGATCCGAACACGTGCAGTCCGCCTGGTGGATCGCCGTCGCCGCCGGCATGCTGTGGGTCTTCTGGCTGCTCGGCCCGATCCTCACGCCGTTCCTCGCCGGCGCGGTGCTGGCCTACATCCTCACGCCGGCCGTCGACTGGCTGGCCGTGCGCCGCGTGCCGCGTTGGGCCGCGGCGACCCTGGTCCTGGTGCTCGGCTTCGTGGCGCTGCTGGCGGTGTTTCTCGTGGTGGCCCCGCTGGTCCGCACGGAGGCCGCTGAGCTCGCCAGCCGGCTGCCCGGGCTGCTCGACCGGCTCGACGCCGCGCTTGCACCGGCGATCGAATCGTGGTTCGGCCGGGAGATCCATGTCGACTTCGATTCGCTCAAGGCGCTCGTGAGCGCGAAGGTGCAGGGGAGCGAAGGGCTCTTCGGCAGGCTGCTCGCCTCCGTCCGGATCGGCGGCCTGGCCGTCGTCGGGTGGATCGGGAACCTGCTGCTGATCCCGGTCGTGCTCTTCTATCTGCTCGTGGACTGGCACGACATCGTCTCCCGGATCGACCACCTCGTGCCCCGGCGGGCGCACGCCCGCGTGCGGGCGATCGCCGGTGAGATCAATGCCGTGCTGGCGGAGTTTCTCCGCGGCCAGCTGGCGGTGATGGGCCTGCTCGCGGCCTACTATGCCGGTGCGCTCTGGCTCGGCGGCATCGAGTTCGCCCTGCCGATCGCGCTGGTGGCCGGCGGCCTGGCCTTCGTGCCCTACCTCGGCTTCGGCACCGGCCTGGCGCTCGCGTTGATGGTGGCGGCGCTCCAGGCGGAGCCGACGCGCAACCTCGTCGTCGTGGCCGTCGTGTTCGGCATCGGGCAACTGCTCGAGAGCTTCGTGCTCACGCCGCGAATCGTCGGCCAGCGGATCGGACTGCATCCGCTCGCCGTGGTGTTCGCGTTGCTGGCCTTCGGGCAGATCTTCGGGTTCTTCGGCGTGCTCCTCGCCCTGCCGGCCTCCGCCGTGCTGCTCGTCGGCCTCCGGCACCTCAAGGACGCGTATGTCACGAGCCCGTTCTATACCGCGGGATAGCACCGGGGTCGCGATGCTTACCACCTTGCGTCAGGCCTGGATGGCCGGGTTGGCACCAGCGGGCGGAGGCCCGCCAAGCGATGGGCGGCAGGATGCCGAGCCGTCGCGTCAAGTCACTCTGCCTTGCGGCAGCGGACGAGCGTGCGCACGGCGAAGGCCGTGCCGTACTGCGTGTGGTAGTCGTAGAACGGATAGTCCCACCAGCAGCCGTTCGGCTCTTGGAGCGGCAGCATGAGCCGGGCGAGCTGGTCCTGCAGCGGCGGCCGCCCGGCGGCGGGCAGCGATTCGATGCATTCGGCCGCGTAGAAGTGGCCGTAGAAAAAGAAGTAGCCGGCGACCGCGAACCACGACTCGTGCGGGATCGGCTTCTTGCGGCCGAGGTCGAGCCAGCCGTTGCGGGCGAAGAGCCGCTCCAGCCAGGCGACGGTCGCCGCGTCGGTGACGTCGGCCACGCCGAGCCGGCGGAGGAGGGCGTTGCAGGCCTGCGACCGGCCGAGGCTGCCGCCGGGCAGATTCACCGGATGCTGCGGACGATAGCGATGATGTTCGCCGTAGAGATAGCTGCGGTCGGGCTTCATCTGGCGGCGAATCGTGGCCAGGCCCCGGTCGAAGAGCTTCTGCGGCACGTCCACGCCGAGGTCGCGGGCGTCGGCCAGCGCCAGGAGCACCGTCGCGGTCGTGAAGCTGTTGGGGCTGCCGGCCGGCTTCTGCGAGCCGACGTCGAAGTCGTAGTAGCCCCAGCCGCCGTTGACCGTCTCGTAGCGGTCGAGGAGGGCCACTTGGCCGCGGATGCAGTCGATCATCCGTGCCTGGGCGGCCTCGTCGCCGGCGTGACGCCGGTGGAGCAGGGCGAGCGTCTCGATGCCGTAGGCGTGGCCCCAGACGTTGTAGAGCGCGTCGGGGGTGGCCCGGCGGAGCTTCGGCAGCCGCTCGAGCAGCCAGGCCTCGCCGCGGTCGATCGCCTTGCCCACGGCCGCGTCATCATGGCCGGACTCGATGAGCGCGGCGACGCACAGGGCCGTCACGGCGGCCCGGAAGGCGTGATGGCCGCCCGGCGGCGGGGCGTAGATGTCCACGCCCCCGTTCGTGTTGTCGGCCGAGCCCCACGAACCATCTTCGCGCTGCACGTCGACGAGAAACTTCACGCCCCGGTCGATCGAGGTCTCGAGTTCCGCAGCCGGCAGGGGCTCGACGGCCGCCGGCTTCGGACCGACCTCGGCCAGCGGCGCCGCCGGCTCTTCTGCCCGGGCCAGCGGTCGGATTCCGGCCGCGAGGACGGCGGCGAGCGCCAGGACGCATGCAGTCGGGCGGGCGAAATTGGTCACTTGCTCAGGGCGGCCGGGGTGGTGGAGGCGGGCGTGTTGGCGGCGGCAGGCTTCTTCTCGGCCTCCGGCTTGGGAGCCGGCTCGGCCTTCGCGGCCGCCGGTTCCTTGCGGGCCGGCGCCGGCTTCTCCAGCAGAATCTCCTCGTCCACGGAGAGCCCCGCCGTGACTTCGGTGAGTTCGTCGTTCGACCGGCCCACGGCGACCGTCCGCTTCACGGGCTCCTTGCCCGCCTCGGGCACCACCAGCACGTAGCGTTTGGCATCCTCGAGATCCTCGACGAACACCGCCTTGCGGGGCACGGCGAGCACCTCGGGCCGGAAGTCGGCGACGACGCGAATGTCGGCCTCCATCCCCGCGACGAGCTGCGGACGCTCGTCGGTCAGGTCGATGACGGCCTCGAACCGGCCGGGCGCGACCGGCACGGGCGAAAGGCTGCGCACGTTTCCGACGAGCACCGGCTCGGGGAACGCCCGCGGCGCCACCTTCGCCACGGCCTGCACCGGCACGCGGCCCAGATCCTTTTCCGCCACCGCGGCCCGCAGATGGAGTTTCCCGCCACCGACGATCGTGATCGCGGTTTCGCGGGGGTCGAGCTGGCCACCCGGCCGCAGCCGCTGGGCGGCCGCCTCGCCGTCGATCCATTTGCCCTGCCGCCAGCGGCCGTAATAGACGACGCCGTCGGTCGGGGCGGTGATCGGCAACCGACGCCGGTCGGCCTTCAGGTCGGCCAGTTGGGCGGCGGCCTTGCGCCGCTCGTTCGCCGATTTCTCCAGCTCGAGCCGCAGTTTGTCGAGGGCCAGCGGCAGGGTCGCCGCGGCATGCTCCTGTTCCAGAGCCGCGGCCTCCGCGGTCTTGCGGATCGACTCCAGCCGCCGCGGCAGGCCGAGCGCGACCGAACGCTCGTGGTTGTCGCGGGCGAACTTCTCGTACAGGCGGGCGACCTCGGCCTGGAACCGGGCCCGCTTGAGCACGATCTCCTCGGTCTCCTCCGTGAGGTCGTCCTGCTCGTACATCTTCTCCAGCTGGGCGAGCTCTTCCTCGGCGTTCTCGCGGGAGAACTCCGACATCTTCAGGTTCGCGTCGTTCGCCGCCGCGTTGAGTGCCTGCTCCTGCTCCACGTACCGCTTCAGGTCTTCCTCCGCGATCCGCCGGGCGCGGCTGGCGAACTCGAGCTGGCGGGGCGTGGCCTTTTCCAGCGACGCGAGCTCCCGCTCCATGAGGGCGTGGGTCAGGTCGGCGAGCCGGCCGCCGATCTCCAGGTCACGGATCGCCTCGTCGAGCTTTTCGGTCTCGATCGTGACGACGACGTCCCCTTTCCCGATCCGAGTGCCGTGCGGCACCGCCTCCGTGACCACCAGTTGCGTCCAGCGCTTGGGATCGACGCGGACCTCGACCATCGTCGGCGACTCGAACACGCCCTCGAAGCGGGCTTCGATCTTGAAGGGCACGAGCCCGACACGGTGGGTGGATGCGGCGGCCTTGGGCGGCGGATCGGCGGCCGGCACGGCCGACGCCGCGGTGACGGCGGCGACGAGAAGGCAGGTGGAGAGGGCGGCTGTGCGATGAAGCATGATGCTGTTCCGGGACGAGAAGCGTGCGCGGCAGCGGACGCAATACCAGCAGTTTCTAACGCTACCTAGGTGCCGGGCGCGGGTCAAACATCCACGGAGCGTTCGTCTGGCGTCACGGCGCCGTTGCAAAGCACCACACGGTGCCGTCGTCGGCGGCGATCACGACCCGGCCTGCGGCGACCGCGGCGCCCGCGCCGAAGCCGCCGCCGGCGTCGAACTCCCAGCGTGGCTCACCCGATGCGGCATCCAGGACCACGATCTTGCCCGCGGCGTCCGCAATGATCGCGGCCGGCCGTGGCGCGGCGTCGCCCAGTCCCGGGTCCGCGATGCCGACGATGACGGGCGACGCGTCGACGCGGCCACGCATCGGCCGGCGCCACGCCCGCGTGCCGTCGGCCGCCGCGAAGGCCTCGACCGCGCGGCCGCGGGACCCGACGATCACCAGGCCGTCGGCCAGCGCCGCACTCGAGCGATAGGCCTGTCCGGCCGCGGCCGGCGCCGCCCGCCAGGCGGTCGCGGCCTCGAGGAAGTCGATCGCGAAGAAGGCGCCCCCCTCGGTGCCGAAGAAGACGCGGTCGCCCAAGGCCGCTGGTGTGGTGCCCGTCGGCCCGTCGATCGGCACCGCGGCCCGCTCCTCGCCGGTGGCGGCGTCGATGACGTGCAGTTTCCCGTCACAGCCGGCGATGAACACGCGGTCGCCCGCGGCGGTGCGGGCCACGACCGGCGAGCAGCGGATCTGGTCGGCGATCGAATGCTTCCAGACCGGCTTGCCGTCGGCGAGGTTCAGGCAGGAGAGCGACGCGTCCTGCGAGCCCACGAGCACGCGGTGCCCGGCGGCGGTCGGCAGCATCGTCGGCCCTCCGGAGATTTCGCCGTCGGTCTCGTATTCCCACACCACCTTGCCCGAGCCCTGGTCGAACGCCCGGACGACGCCGGTGTCGTCGCCCACGATCACCAGGGGCAGTGCGGGATCGGGCGAGATCGCGGCCGCCGATGGGAAGCCGGCGGCCTCGGCCTTGAACGACCACTTCGTGGCCCCGTCGGCCAGCGCCAGGGCGTGGAACGTGCCGTCGAGGTCGCCGAGGTAGATCACGCCGTCGGCGATCACGGGCACCGCGCCGAAGGCCGTCTTTTCGAACCCGCGCTGCCAGGCCTCGGCGAGCGGTAACCGTAGCACGGCGGCCGAGCGGCCCGTGCCGGCACGCGTGCCCCGTGCGAGCGGCCAGGCATCGGCGGGGGCGGTGTCGATCGCAGGCTCCGCGGCGACCGCCACGGCGGCCGCGAACGCGAGCAGGCCTGAAGACCATCGCAGCCCTGTCATCGCGCGGCCTCGTACAGGGCCGCGAGGTCGGCGATCTCGACCGGCCGCGGGTTGAAGCCGGCGGTCCATTGGGTCGCGGCGGCGGCAGCCAGCGTCGGTACGTCGGGCGTGGCGATCCCCGCGGCCGCCAGCGAGAGCTTCAAGTGGGCGGAGGCCAGCAGGGCCGCGAGCCAGGCGGCGAGGCGGCCGCCCGCGGCCGTCGGCGACGACTGGATGTCGATGTCGGCCAGCAACTCGCTGAACCGGTCGCCGCAAGCGGCCGCATTGAACCGCACCACGTGCGGCAGCATCATGCCCACCGCCTGGCCATGAACGATCCCGTGGGCCGCGGTGAGCGGATTGGCCAACGCGTGCGCGGCGCCGAGCATCGAGTTTTCGATCGCCAGGCCGGCCCAGGCCGCGCCCAGCTGCACGGCGGCGCGATCGGTCACCGCCCCGCCGTCGGCGAGCACTGCGGGCAGATGGCGGCCGAGCAGCCGCCACGCCGCGCGGGAGAACATCCGCGAGCCGGGCGTGGCGGCCCGGCTGACGTGGCTTTCGACGGCGTGCGACACCGCGTCGATGCCGGTGAGGGCGGCGAGCGACAGCGGCTGCGTGAGCGTGAGGTTGACGTCGAGGATCGCCACACGGAACGCGGCCCGCGGGTCGCCGCAGGCCATCTTCATGCCGGTCTCGACGTCGGTCACCAGGGCGAACGACTGCGTCTCGCTGCCGGTGCCGGCGGTCGTGGGCACCCCGATCGACGGCAGCATCGGTCCTGTGGCGGTGCCGCGGCCCTTGTAAGCCTGCATCCGGCCGCCACAGGAGAACAGGAAGTTGATGCCTTTCGCGCAGTCCATCGAACTCCCACCGCCGATGCCGACGAGCAGGTCGGGGCGGAACTCGCGGGCGACGGCCGTGCCGGCCTCGATCTGCGTGGTCGTCGGGTTCTCGCCGAAGCCGCTGAAGAGCCGCGTGGCGATGCCGGCCTCCTCCAAGGACTCGATGCCCGCCGCCGCATGGCCCGCGTCGACGATCCCGGGATCGCTGGTCACGAGAGCGCGGGTCGCACCCAGTTCGCGGGCCAGCGAGCCGAGCCGCCCGAGCGTGCCCGGACCGACGACGAGCCGTGGCCCCCCTCGGAACTCGAACTCATCCAGCGTTTGCCGAGCCGATGCCTCCACGGGGCCCTCGCTCACCGTGCCGCCACGGCGGCCGGGGATGTTTCGGTCTCGCTGCCGGCCGCCACCTGCAACGCCCGCGACCGGTAGAGAAAGTCGATGATGTTGCCCTCGTGCGGCTGGAGCCAGTCGAGCTTCGTCGTCGGGATCGGCCCGAGGTTCAGCCGATCGATGTGCGTGCAGTCGACGAGCCGTCGCTGAAACGCTTCGTTCGCGGTGATCGCCGTGCAGACGAGCGTGGGGCCGATCGCCTCGAGCATCCGCTCCTGCGGGCACTCGACGACCGTGACGAACGGGAACATGTATTCCGCCCGCGCGATCTCCGGCTCGGGGGTCGTGGCGTGGGCGACCACGGGTCGCAGCCAGCCGCAGCGCTCGCCTTCGACGAACCGGGCGCCGTACGGGGCCGTGGCGTGGGTCACGCCCGAGGCCTTCAAGAGCCCATCGATCTGTCCCCAGATCGCCTTGGCGGCGCCGGGGATCGTAAAGGCGGCGAGCTTCGCCTCCGGGTCGTCGGGCGGTTTGACCTCGATCGGGCCGAGCCGCTCGGCGAGCGCCGCCGCGATCGCCTGCGTATGGCGGCTCGCGTAGATCGCCGACGCGTTGATGCACCCGCGGCCGCTGTTGAGGGCCACGCTGTCGGCCATCACGTCGATATATCGCTCCCAGTCGTCCACGCAGTCGTCGCCGAGGATGATCTTGGAAAAGCCCGGGCCGTGCACCTGCACGCCGGGGTTGCCGCGGTACTGTTCGACCGTCTTCGCGCTGCCGAAGATCATGCTGCGGCGGCAGCCGGCGAGGATGCCCGCGCCCACGTCGGTGGCCCCCGGATAGAGACCGATGGCCTCGGCGGGGATGCCCGCCTCCACCATGCACGCCGCCATCCGGTAGGGCGTCCACGGTTCCTGGCTGCCCGGCTTCATGACGAGCCCGACGCCGAGGGCGACGACCGGCAGCCAGAGCGTGTGCACGCCGGGGGAGTTGGAGGGCAGCACGAGGCCGAGCACGGGCGACTGCGCCTGGTAGCTGACCGTGACGCCGCGCTGCTCGACGCCATGGCCCGTCCAGAGGATGCGCGGATCGAGGCCGCGGGACAGGGCGTCGAGGATGCGGTCCATGTTCGAGAGCACGAACATGTTCTTCTGCATGTTGGCCCGGCACAGACTCTCGGGCAGCCCGGTCGTGGCCGACTGGCACTTCACGAACTGCTCGGGCGACTGCGGACCGTCGCCCACGGTCACGGTGCCGTTGGCATAGAGGTTGCCGGCGGTCTGCAGTCGCTCGACGATCTCCTCGGGGTCGATGGCGAGGAGGGCCGCGCGGGCCTGCGCGGCCTTCTGCAGGTCGCGGCCCACGATCGCGCCGCCCACCTGACTGACCTCTGCGACGGGCTCGCCGGTGAGGAAGTGGACGAGCGTCTCGCGCTCGAGCGACTCGTAGGGCTTGCCGAAACGCCAGGCGGGCAGATGCATGGGTGAGGTCCTCGGTAGGGTCTCGATAGTTTAGCCGTTCGGCCAGCTTGATCGCCCAAGCCGGCGAGGGGCTGCCCGTGCCCTCTCGCCGGACGTTCGCTGTGGGCCTCCAGCCCACCGCTCACTGCATGTCCGCTGCGCTTCGGCATCCATGCCTACGCTTGCTCCCATAGCCCGCTCGAGGGCGACGGGCAGCCCCTCGCCTCCCCAACCGTAACTGGGAGGCAGGGGGCGGCCAGCCGCCGCTCCGCGGCGGCACTGCGAGCCCGGAGGTGCGAGCAGCTTCGCGAGGCGAGGGGCACCTTGGCTGCGGCATCCCGTCGCGCCGTCGCCACCGTCCCGGCGTCGGCCCCGGCTGACGTCGCCGGGTGCAACCCGGCTCCAGCCGCCGCTCCGCGGCGGCACTGCGAGCCCGGAGGTGCGAGCAGCCCGCGAGACGAGGGGCACCTTGGCTGCCCCT
>JBIKND010000248.1:0-4220 GCA_044358905.1 Pirellulales bacterium
AGGCAGATCCGAGTGAGCGGAGCCCAGGATGGGCGCAGCGAACGTCCGGCGACGGGGCACGGGCAGCCCCGGCCGGATAGTGCTAACGGATCAAGACGCGGTCTTCGTCGGCCTGGGCGGCTCGGACGCGGCCGATAATCCACGAGTCGTGGCCCTGGTCGGCCAGTTGCTGGCCGACCTCCGCGGCGATCTCGGGCGCGACAACCAACACCATGCCCACGCCCATGTTGAACACCCGCTCCATCTCGTCGGCCGCGATCCGTCCCAGCCCCTGCACCCAGGGAAAGACCGCCGGCACCTGCCAGGAACCGCGGTCGATCTCCACCTGCACGTCGGCCGGCACGATGCGGCCGAGGTTTTCCGCCAGCCCGCCGCCGGTGATGTGGGCGATGCCATGCACGGCCTGCGCCTCTCCGTGCCGGGCGAGCACGGCCTTCACGGGGCGGGCGTAGAGCCGCGTCGGTTCCAGCAGGATCTCGCCCACCGTGCGGCCGCCGAGGGCGGGCACCGCGTCGCTGCAGGCCAGGCCACCCATCTCGAAGACCGCCTTGCGGACGAGGCTGTAGCCGTTGGAGTGGAAGCCGCTGGAGGCGATGCCGATGGCGACGTCGCCGGGCCGGATCCGCGTGCCGTTTACGAGCCGCTTGCGCTCGACAACTCCCACGCAAAAGCCCGCCAGGTCGTATTCGCCGGGGTGGTACATGTCGGGCAGAATCGCCGTCTCGCCGCCCACAAGCGCGCACTGGCACTCCACGCAGGCGTCGGCGATCCCGCGGACGATCCGCTCGAGCAGGTCGGGGTCGTCGTGCGACATCGCCACGTAGTCGAGAAAGAACAGCGGCTCGGCGCCCGTGCACAGGGCGTCGTTGACGCTCATGGCTACGAGGTCGATGCCGACGGTGTGGTGGATGCCGGCCTGGACGGCGATCTTGAGCTTCGTGCCCACGCCGTCGGTGCAGGAGACGAGCAGCGGATCCTCGTAGCCCCGGGAGAACAGGCCCTTGAGATCGAGCTGAAACAGGGCCGCGAACCCCCCCTCGGCGCTCATCACCCGCGGGCACTGCGTTCGCCGCATGTGGGCCGGAAGCCGCGCCATGCCCTCGCGGTAGAGCTCCAGGTTCACGCCCGCGCTGGAATAAGTGGCTCCCGACACGATGCTGCGACTCTCGCGAGGATGGAACACGGGCCGCGACCGGCGTTGCGGCGGCAGGGTATCATCGCACTCGTATGCCACCCCGCAAGACCAGGCCGAAGCCGTCGCGTGCCCACGCGGAAAAGCCGCTGCCGGCGCTGCAGTTCAGCCAGCCGCTGCCGTACGGCGCGGTGCTCCACGAAAAGGGCGTGCAGTTCGTGGTCTACAGCCGGTCGGCCACCGGCATGCGGGTGCTGCTCTACGACGGTCCGGGCGACGCCGAGCCGGCCGAGGTGATCGCGCTCGACCCGAACAAGGACCGCTGGGGCGACATCTGGAGCATTTTCGTGCCCGGCGTGGGCCCCGGTCAGCTCTACCACTTCCAGGCCGACGGCCCCTTCGACCCCGAGCGCGGCCAGAGGTTCGACGGCCGGGCCAGGCTCATCGACCCCTACGCCCGGGCCCTGACGGGTGAGTTCACGCTCGGCGCGGACGGCCTGCTCTTGCCGCCCCGGTGCGTGGTCGTGGACGACTCCTTCGACTGGCAGGGCGACCGGCACGTGCGCCGGGATCTCGCCGACACGGTGATCTACGAACTGCACGTCCGCGGCTTCACGGCCAGCCCCACCAGCGGAGTCGAGCACCCCGGCACCTACCGGGGCGTGATCGAGAAGATTCCGTACCTGCAGAGCCTCGGGGTGACGGCCGTCGAACTGATGCCGGTGCACGAGTTCGCCGCCTCGATTCCCACTGCGGACGGAAGCCCGCGGAGGAACTACTGGGGCTACGACCCGCTCGCCTTCTTCGCCCCGCACTCCGGGTATGCCGCGGGCACCGAGCCGGGCTGCCAGGTCCGCGAGTTCAAGGAGATGGTGCGGGCCCTGCACGCCGCCGGCATCGAGGTCATCCTCGACGTCGTCTTCAACCACACCGCCGAGGGCAACCAGCTGGGCCCCACGCTCTCCTTCAAGGGGCTGGAGAACCGCGTCTACTACATGCTCGGCGACGGCGGCTCCACCTACCGCAACTACACCGGCTGCGGCAACACGATCAACGGCAACCATCCGATCGTCCGCGAGCTGATCTTCCTCTGCCTGCGGCACTGGGTGCACAACTACCACATCGACGGCTTCCGCTTCGACCTCGCCAGCATCCTGTCTCGCGACCGCAACGGCGACATCCTCCCCAACCCGCCGGTCGTGGAAGTGATCACCGAGGACCCGATGCTCGCCGACACGAAGATCATCGCCGAGGCCTGGGACGCCGCGGGCGCCTACCAGGTGGGCTCGTTCGCCAGCCTGCGGTGGGCGGAGTGGAACGGCCGCTACCGCGACGACGTCCGTCGCTACTGGCGGGGCGACTTCGCCCAGACGGGCCATTTGGCAACGCGTCTGGCCGGGTCCAGCGACCTGTACGCCAACAACGGCCGCCAGCCGTTTCACAGCATTAACTTCGTCACCTCGCACGACGGGTTCACGCTCCAGGACCTCGTCAGCTACCGGGAGAAGCACAACGAGGCCAACGGCGAGGGCAACCGCGACGGCGACAACAACAACTTCTCCGACAACTACGGCGTCGAGGGGCCGACGAAGCGGGCCGACGTGAGCGCCGTGCGTGGTCGGCAGATCCGCAACATGATGGCGACGCTGGTCTTGAGCCAGGGCGTGCCGATGATCGTCGCCGGCGACGAATGCCGCCGCACGCAGCAAGGCAACAACAACGCCTGGTGCCAGGACAACGCGGTCTCCTGGTTCGACTGGCGGCTCGTGGAGCAGGAAGCCGACATGGTGCGATTCGTGCGCGAGCTCGTCGCCATGCGGCGGAGCAATCCCACGCTGCGGCGGCGCAATTTCCTCGTCGGCGGAACGAGCGCCGCCGGCGACCTGCCCGACGTCGAGTGGTTCTCGCCGGAGGGGGCGCACATCGACTGGTATGCGGCCGACGGCAGCCTGGCCTGCTTCTTCGGGGCTCCGCCCGGCGACCGGGTCGCTGGCGACGTGCCCCGGCACGTCCTGGTATTCGCCCATGCCGGATCGGCTCCCAAGACGTTTCACTTCCCGCAGGCCGAGACGTTGCGATCGCTTCCCTGGAGGTTGTTCATCGACACCGGCCGCAGCCCGCCGGCCGACATCCACGCGGCCGGAGCGGGCCCGCTGATCGACGTCCGGCAGCCGCTGGAACTGTCCGACCGCTCCCTGGTCTGCCTCCTCGCCGACGCCCAGCCACCGGTCCGGCGACGCATTGCCGGGCCGCTGACCTGAGCGGTAGGCTTGCCAGGGTCTCGCCACCTCCCGGAGCCTTCCCCATGCCATCCGCGTCCGTGTCCGCCTCGCTGCTCGCATTGTCGGTCGTGCTCGGCCTTGCCGCGTCGGGCTGTAGCCCCACGGCCCCCACGGCGGTGAAAACCGCCCCGGCACCGGCAACCGCGCACGAAGAGTCGCACGACCACGATCACGACCATGACCACGGTCATGCGGAGCACGATCACCCCGAAACGCTGGCCGAGGGAATCGCCCAGCTTGCCGAGGCTGCCGCCGCCGTCGAAAAGCACCTCGCCGCCGGGGCGACGGACGCCGCGGACGACGTCGTGCACGGCGTGGGGCATATCATCGAAGACATCCAGGCTCTCATGCCGAAGGAAAATCTGTCGGCAGAAGCCAAGGCGGCGGCCGCCAAGGCCCTCGACGAGGTGTTCGAGTGCTTCGACAAGCTCGACACGGCGCTCCATGCTCCCGCCGGCAAGGGCGAGCCGCCGGCCGAGGTGCACGCGGGACTGAAGGATCGGATCGCGAACGCGATCAAGGCTCTCGAGGACGCACGGTAATTCGCGGCCGACAGCCGCAGAAGGAGACCCGCTGATGATGGTGGCACGGACGCTGGTGTTCGGTGTGGTAGTGGCGCTGGGCATCTGCCGCCTGTCGTCGGCAGCGGACCCCGCCGCCGGCCTCGTGCTGGCCGAGGAGCCGGCCGGGGCGGTGTCGTTGGCCGAGGCGAAGGCGAAGCTCACCACCACGCCGCAGCAGGTCGTGATCGCCGGCCGGATCGGGGCCCGCGGCATGGATCCGTTCCTCGAGGGCAAGGCCTCGTT
>JBIKND010000249.1:0-4219 GCA_044358905.1 Pirellulales bacterium
CGAGCGTGTCCTCGCCGGCGTGACCCAGCGGCGGATGGCCGATGTCGTGGCCGAGGGCGAGCGTCTCGACGAGGTCCTCGTTGAGCCCCAGCGCCCGGGCCAGCGTGCGGGCGATGCTCGTCACCTCAAGGGTGTGCGTCAGCCGGCTGCGGTGGTAGTCGCCGTGGTAACCGGTGAAGACCTGCGTCTTGTGGGCGAGCCGCCGGAACGCGGCCGAGTGCACGATCCTGTCGCGGTCGCGCTGGTAGGGGCTGCGGAAGGGATGTGGCGGCTCGGGATGGACGCGGCCGGCCGAGTCCGCCGCGTGCATCGCCCACGGCGCCAGCAGGAGGCGTTCCCGATCCCGCCAGTCGAGCGGCTTCATGGGCGCCGCTCCGCGGCGTTGAGTTGCTCCCACAGGGCGTCGAGCGCCTGGGGCAGCACGCGGACGCCGGCGAGGGCGGGCATGAAGTTCACGTCGCCGGCCCAGCGCGGCACGACGTGCCAGTGGAGGTGGCCGGGCACGCCCGCGCCCGCCACGGCGCCGACGTTGAGCCCGACGTTGAAGCCTTGGGCCTGCATCGTCCGCTCCATCACGCCGCACCACCGGATCAGGCAGCGTTGCAGGTCGAGCAGCTGCGGGTCGGCGAGCGCGGCGAGCGTCGGCCGGTGGTCGAGGGGGGCCACGAGCAGGTGGCCGTTGGAGTAGGGAAAGCGATTGATGACGACGACGGCGTGCGGCGTGCGTTCGACGACGCCGAGGGCCCGGTCGTGGGCCGGATCGACCGCCACCGCCCGGCAGAGGAAGCAGGACTCGTCGGCGCCGTCCCGCCAGCGATCCGGCCCCACGTCCGCGGCCGGATCGCCGCGGTCGCGGCCCTGCACGTAGCCCAGCCGCCACGGGGCCCAGAGCGTCTCGATCTGCCGTTGGTGCCGGTCGTCCATAATGCCAGACTACCGAAACTGGCACCCGGAAGGCAGCAGCCGAGGCACGGCGTGGAATTCAAGGTCGATCTCGACGTCTTCTCCGGTCCGCTGGACCTCCTGCTCTATCTCGTGAAGAAGCACGAGGTGGACGTGACGGAGGTGCCGATCTCCAAGATCGCGACGGAGTTCGTCGCCTATCTCGACGTGCTCCAGGACCTGGCGATCGACCAGGTGGGCGAGTTCGTGGAGCTCGCCAGCGTGCTCCTGGAGATCAAGGCCCGGGCGCTCGTGCCGCGGCCCGAGGAGACGGAGGAGCCGGTGGAGCTCGTCCGCGAGGACCTCGTGCAGCGGCTCCTCGAATACAAACAGTTCCGCGACGCGGCCGCGATCCTCGAGGACCGGGCCCGGCAGTGGGAACTGCGGTTCCCGCGGGTCGCCGCCGATCAGATCGTCGCCCGGGGCGAGCCGGCGCCGGTGACGATCGCCGACGTGCACGTCTGGGACCTCGTGGGGGCGATGTCGCGGGTGCTCCGCAAGCGCGAGAAGCGCCGGCCGCGGCAGATCATCCACGACGACACGCCGATCGAGCGGCACATCGAACGGGTCGAATCGCTCGTGCAGGAGCAGGGCAGGGTGGCGTTCAGCGAACTCTTCGATGACGATATGCCGAAATCGCGGGTCGTCGGCCTCTTCCTGGCGGTGCTCGAGCTGGTCCGCCGCGGCCGGCTCGCCACGCGGCAGGATCGGCTGTTCGAGGAGATCTGGCTGGAGCGGCCCGCGGCCCAGCCGACGATCCACCTCGCATCGGCACCGGAACCAGCATGATCGACAACTCGCCTTTCCGCACGCTTGTCCACAAGGGGCTCTCGGTCGAGGGCTACTCCCGCGCGGCCGTGCAGAGTTGCTGGCGGATCCCGGAGCTGAAACTCGGCTTCGATCTCGGCACGCAGCCCTGGGGATTCATGGCCACCAGCACGTGGTTCGTGACCCACACCCACCTCGACCACATCGCCGCCCTGCCGGTCTACGTCGCCCGGCGGCGGATGATGAAGATGGAGCCGCCCACGATCTACCTGCCGGAGTCGGCCATCGAGCCGATCGAGAAGCTGCTGCGGGCCGTGTCGCGGCTCGACCGGGGCCGGCTGCCGTGCACGCTCCTGCCCGCCCGGCCGGGCGAGGAGATCGAACTCTCCCGCGAGCACGTCGTCACCGTCTCGCCCACCTGCCACACGCTGCCGAGCGTGGGCTTCGTGGTCTGGGAACGCCGTCGGAAACTCAAGCACGAGTTCCAGGGCCTGCCGGGCGACAAGATCCGTGACCTGCGGCTCTCGGGCGTGGACGTGACGCACGAGGTGCGGACGCCGCTGGTGGCCTACCTCGGCGACAGCGCCCCCGAGGGGCTCGACCGCTGCCCGGCGATGTTCGAGGCCATGATCCTGATCACGGAACTGACCTTCGTGGCCCACTCGCATCGCAAGGAGAAGATCCACAAGTTCGGCCACATGCACCTCGACGACCTCCTGGCCCGGCGGGACCGGTTCCACAACGAGGTGGTGATCGCCACGCACTTCTCCACGCGATACACCGACGAGCGCATCCGGCGGGTGATCTCCAAGAAGCTTCCCGACATGCTCGACGGCCGGCTGCACGTCTGGCTGTAAAAAGGCTTCATTCGCCCAACCGGGCCAGGGCCTGCCCATGCTCCGTCGCCGGACGTTCGCCTCGGCCCTCCAGGCCTCGGCTCACTCGGATGACGACGGCGCTACGCCATCCCTGGCTCCGCTTGTCGTCATACGCCGGCTCCCAGAGCACGGGCAGCCCCTCACCCTGCCCCAACGGAAAGAGGCAGGCGCGGGGTTGCCCCCGACCGTTGAGCCGGCGTATCTGACCAGCGGAGGCATGGATGCCGGAGCGCAGGCAGATCCGAGTGAGCGGAGGGCATGATGCCCGCAGCGAACGTCCGGCGAAATGGTCTGGGGCAGACCCACGCCGCGTTGGGCGAGGAGACCACGGCGCCTCCCCGTATAGTGACGTATGACATGCACGCACCTCCCCGTCACGCCTACGTGCACGTACCGTTTTGCCGCCATCGCTGCGGCTACTGCGACTTCGCGCTCGTGGCGGGCCGCGACGACCTGATCGACCGTTACTTCGCGGCGCTCGAGCGGGAGTTGGAGCGGGTCCCGTCGGCGTCGACGTCGACCGTAGAGCCTGCGTGTCGAGAACTCGCCACGCTGTACGTCGGCGGTGGCACGCCCTCGCACCTCGGGCCCGACGGCCTGCGGCGGCTGTTCGATCTGCTCCGTGGGCGGCTCGTGCCCGCGGCCGGGGCCGAAGTGAGCGTGGAGGCCAATCCGCTCGACGTCACGGACGCGTTCGTGGTGGCGACGCGGGCGTGCGGCGTGACGCGCGTCAGCCTCGGCGGCCAGTCGCTCGATGCGGTCACGCTCCGCGCGCTCGACCGCGACCACGGACCCGATGACGTGCGTGTGGCCGTCGACCGGCTGCTCGACGCCGGCCTGGCCGTGAACCTCGACCTGATGACGGCGGCGCCGGGGCAGTCGCTCGCCGCCGTGGAGCGGGATCTCGACGCGGCCGTGGCCCTCGGCGTGCAGCATGTCTCCGTGTATTGCCTGACGTGGGAGAAGGGCACGGCGTTCGAGGCGGCCCGCCGCCGCGGGCAGCTGGCGCCCGTCGCCGACGACCTCGAGCGGGCGATGTTCGAGACGGCCATCGACCGGCTCGGGGAGGCGGGCTTCGAGCACTATGAGGTTTCGAACTTCGCCCGGGCCGGGTATCGCTGCCGGCACAACGAAGCCTACTGGGACTGCCGCCCGTGGGAGGCCTTCGGGCCGGGGGCCGCGCGATTCGATGGGCGGACCAGGATCACGAATCACCGCAGCCCGACGACGTGGATGACCGGCGTGCTCGCCGGCGGCGAGTGCGTGGGTGACGTGGACGCGATGAGCGACGAGGAGGCGGCCCGCGAGCGGATCGTCGTCGGCCTACGGCGGCGGGACGGCGTCGATCGCGCGGCATTCCGCGCGGCGAGCGGGTTCGATCTCGATGCGCTCGCCGGCGCAGCGATCGCCGGCTGGGTCGCGAGTGGCCTGGCCACCGACGACGGTGAACGGGTCTGCCTCACCCGGGCCGGCCTGCTCGTGTCGGACGCCCTGTGGGCCGAAGTCCTGCGGGCATCGTGACACCGCCGGGCGGAGCGTACGCCGGGCCATGGATGGCCGGCGTCGCGTCGACAGCGGCCCTTCAGCCCTGCTGAAGGGCCGCTGTGAGGTCGCCGCCAAGATGGCGGCAT
>JBIKND010000084.1:0-15084 GCA_044358905.1 Pirellulales bacterium
CTTCTGGATGAATTGCGTCCGGGCCGGCAAGACATTCGCGCACCTCGGCGGCGTCCACTGCCTCTACCGAAAAAACCACGGCGCGGCACTGACGCGAAACATGAGCCGCACCGTCACGGTCTTTGCCGAAGTGGCGGAGCAGTACTTGCAGTACGCCCTGCCGGGCACGCGGGCCAAGTGGTCTCGGCGGATGGTCGCGGAGGTCTACCGTCTGGCGGCCACGGCGCATGCGACGATCGACCGGCGGATCGACCCGTCGGCCGACCGCGGGCAGGCCGCCCGGCTCGCGTGGCGCGGATGGAAGCTCCACCGCAGGCGCATCTTCCTGCTCTTCCTCGCGGGCAGGTTCGCCGTCGCTGCACTGGTCTCGAGGCGGTCCGCGGCCCTCGCCGGCACCGCCGAATCGCGTCCGGAAAACCGCCAGGTCGGCCGCTTGAAGGCGGCCTGACGCGGATCGTTTCACCACGGAGCCCGTGCCATGAACGACTCTGCAAACTTCGGCGGCCGCGAGGTCACGGTCGTCTGCGCGGCGGACGATCTCTATGCCCTCCCGCTGGCCGTGTCGATCCGTTCGGCTCTCGATACGCTCGATCCCGAACGCACGCTGCGTCTGCTGGTGCTCGACGGAGGCCTGTCGGCCCGGAGTCGGAAACGGTGCCTCGAATCATGGAGGCACCCGGGGTTTCGGGTCGAATGGATCTCGCCCGAGCGGTCCGCCATCGCCGATCTCCGGGGGTCGCACCACGTCACGTCGTCCTGCTACCTGCGGCTGCTGATGGACCGACTCCTGCCGGAGGATGCCGGCCGTGTGATCTATCTCGATGTCGACGTCGTCGTGCGGCAGGACCTCGGACGGCTGCTCGACGTGCCGTTCGGAGATTGGATCGCGCTGGCCGTGCCCGATGCGGGGGCGCCGCGATTGGATGCCGAGATCGGCCTGCCTTCGTACCACCGCTGTGCCGCGTTCCTCGTGACGACGCGGCCGGTGCCCAACTACCGGGAGCTGGGCCTGGATCCCGCCGGCGCCTACTTCAACAGCGGGCTCATGGTGATCGACGTCGACCGCTGGCGCAGGAGCCAGATCGGGCCGCGGTGCCTCGACGTGCTGCGGCGGCACAAGCAGCACGTCGTCTGGTGGGACCAATACGCGCTCAACGTGGTCCTCGCCGGCCACTGGGGCGAACTGGATCCCCGCTGGAACCAAGGAGCGCACGTCTACGCGTATCCCGACTGGAGCGAGAGCCCCTACGATCGGGAAACGTTCGACCGCCTCCGCCGGGATCCCTGGATCATTCATTACTGTTCGCCCGCGAAGCCCTGGCACCACGGGTGCGCCCATCCCCTGGCCGGCGAGTTTCGCGCGGTCGTGAACCGGACGGCCTGGAGGGGCTGGCGGCCGCCAGCCCCGGCCTCCTCCTGGCGGGCATGGTGGGGAGTGCTCGCCGGCCACCCCGCGATTGACCACCTCGTCCGGCTGCCTCGCGGCTGGCTGAAGTCGCCGCGAGGCCGATCTGGCCTCGCTCGCCGAGAAGGTGTGCCGTCGCGTCGTGCGGTGGTTCCGCATGCAGCGGCTCACTCCGCGGCCGGCTCGTCGATCTCCTTCCAGGAGAAGTCGTCGTAGATCGCGATCGCCCGGCCGGGCTGCTCCGCCTTCCACCAGGCCACGAGCGTCGAGCCGTTCCCCGCCTTGAGGCCCTTGCCGAGGTAGTGGATCTGGATTTTTTGCTTCTCGAGGCCGTCGAGGGCTCCCATCAGCCCGAGCCATGGGCCGAAGACTTCCTGCACGCGCGTGAGCATGGTCGGCACGTCCGCAACCATCGCCTTCTTCTGCCGCTCGTCGACGGTTTGCTCCAAGGCGCCCGTCGCCTCGAAGCCCTCGAGCGTGTCGGGCAGACTTCCGTTCTTTCGGTCGGCGTAGAACCTCAGGCCCGCTGCGATCGCCTCCGGTGGCGAGGTCGGGGCCCGGGGAGGGACATCCAATTTCTCGTGACGATATCCCGGTGGCGGGTCGAGTGACAGGAGCTGCGGATCGACCTCGATACCCCACTCGAAGTCCGACAGCACGATCATGGTCTGCAGACGGCCTTCTCTGGCGTTTTCGTCCTCTTCGACGTAGACGGGCAACTCGGTCGCCGGGTCCACGTAGACCCTCATGCTGCGCACTCCCGCATCGCCCTCACCGCTCCGCTTTTTCTTCACGCGATAGCCACGGGTGGCGACGGGCCCCACCTGCTTGCCTTCGATCGGCTCACCCAGGCCGCCGTCGGCATCACGAAATTGTGCGAGCAGGTCGGGTCGTACTGCGAGCGGCGGCCCATCCTCTGCGGCCGGCAGCATGAGCAATTTCTTGGCTTGGGTATCGAGGATGACGCTGTGTTTGGGACCGAAGATCGTCACGCGGGGACCAATTTCACTTTCGATTCGGGCACCGTCCGGCGTCTCGATCACGATGAAACTGATCGCGTCCGCCGGCCCGGCGTTGACGACATCGTGTGCCGTGACCCGATATCGCACGCTCTTCATCTCGCGGACCTTGTCGAGCATCGCCGCGAAGGCCGAACCGCCGCCGGTCGGCGGCACGATCGCGATCATCACGGCCGCGGCCGTCGCCAGGGCTGCCGCGGCGGCGATCGCCGCGAGCGGGCGGCCGAGCCGCGTGGCCAGCCATGGCCGCGGCGCACGGGCGGCCGCATCGACGGCGGCGACCGTGCGATCGAGCAGTGCGGCGGGCGGCCGGTCGGGTGCACCGCGGTCGCGCACCGCGGTCACGGCCCGATCGAGGAGGTCGTCGGCAGGGGAAACGTGGCTGGTCATGGCGAAGCTCCAGGAATGTCTCGCGGATCGAACGGATGCATCAGGGGCGTGCCGGCACGAAGGCGGTCGCCCCGCGGGCGGGCTGCTCGACGAGGGACGTGCGGAGCCGGGCCCGGGCCCGGTGCACGAGCACGCCCACGTGGTTGACGGTGATGCCGCACAGGGCCGCGACCTCGGCATGCGGCAGCTCCTCGACGACGGCCAGCGTGAACACCTCGGCCTGCTGCCGCGGCAGCGCGGTCAGCGCGGCCCGCAGGCGATCGGCGAGCTCGTGGCCGGCGAGGGCGTCGGCGGGCGTCGGGCCTGCCGCAGCCACGGCGATGGCATCGACGAGCGGCGCGGTTCGCCGGCGGTCGCGGATCCGGCGGCGGAGGAGATCGACTGCCCGGGCAGCGCAGATCCTGCTGAGAAACCCTGGCCAGTTCGCCACGGGCGTGGATCGGCTCGCGGAGAGCGCCGCGATGAACGTTTCCTGAAAGCAGTCGCCGGCGTCGGCCTCGTCGTCGAGCAGCCGGCGGGCCAGTCGCCAGACGGTGGCTCCGTGCTCGTGCACGATCGCCGACCAGTCGGTGTCGTCCGCGGTCGAAGGGAGCGGCATCGGCGAGGTTCCGGGGCCTGGGGGATCCACCAAGACGTCGTTGCCGGAGTGCGGCACCTTACAGCGGCCGCCCAGAAAACGATGCCGGATCCTGTGGGTGACTTCTCGGAAGCCGGTATCCGCGACGACGCGGAGTCCGCCGGCTCCCGCCGGGGGCTTTTTGGCTGCCGCCTTACAGGAAGCCCGGGAACACCGGGTGTGAAAACCATCCCGCCTGCCAGGCACGCGCAAGCGGCAGCCCCGCGCGCGGGCCAGCTTCACCGTTGTCCGCGGCGGCGCCCCTTCGTGCCCCGGGGCTCGTGACGCGTGGACTTGCTGCGATCTGCTTTCTTGCGGCCGCGATCGCGCCGCGGCGGCGGTGTCGCGCGGCGTCGTTCACGGCCCCCCTCGGTGACGAGCCGGAAGTCGAGCTCGCGGCGATCGAGATCGACGCGGGCCACGGCCACGCGAACGCGGTCGCCGAGACGGAACGAGCGGCCGGGCCGCCGGCCGGAGAGCGTGTGCGACGCCTTGTCGTAGCGGTAGACGTCGTCGGGCAGGCTGTCGAGCGGCACCAGGCCCTCGGCCGGGATCGCCAGCCCCTGCACGAACAGACCAAAAGGCTCCACGCCCGTGACCACCGCGTCCATCTCTTCGCCGATCTTCCCCTTGAGGAACAGCAGCAGCTTGAGCTTCACGAGTTCCCGCTCGGCGGCCTCGGCCCGCCGCTCGAGGTCGGAGCACTCGCCGCCGAGCTGCACGAGCCCCTCGACGGGCGTGCGGCGGCCGCGGGCGAGGTCGTCGAGGGCCCGGTGCACCTGGAGATCGGGGTAGCGGCGGATCGGCGAGGTGAAGTGGCAGTAGCAGTCGCTGGCCAGCGCGTAGTGGCCGTCGTCCTGCGGGCCGTAGGCGGCACGGGTCAGGCTCCGCAGCACGGCGTAGTGAACGGCGTGCTCCTCGGGCCGGCCGCGGGCCATGTCGAGCAGCCGCTGAAGTTCGAAGCGGCTCTCGAGCGAATCGACCTCGAAACCAAGTTCGGTGACGAACTCCGTGAGCTGGCGGAGCTTCCGCGGGTCGGGCTGCGGGTGGATCCGCCGCAGGAACCCGCATCCGGCGGCGGCGAGCGCCCCGGCCACCGCCTCGTTGGCGGCGAGCATGAACTCCTCGATGATCCGGTGGCTCTCGGTGTTTTCCACGACGTGGGCCCCCGCCACGCGGCCGTCGCGGTCGAGATCGATCTTCACTTCCGGCATGTGCAGTTCGAGCGAGCCGCGGGCGGTCCGCCGGCCGCGGAGGAGCCGGGCCAGGTCGCGCATCCGACCGAGCAGGCCGCGGACGTCGGGAGTCATCTCGACGGCGGGCGTCTGGGGATCGGCGAGGAAGACGTCGACTTCCTCGTAGGTGAACCGCCGCGCGCTTTTGATCGCCGACCGTTCGACGGCCGCGTGCACCGGGATCCCCTCGGGCGTGAACTCGATCCAGCAGGTGCGGGCGTAGCGGACCTTGCCGGGCTGCAGGCTGGCGAGGTTGTTGGAGACGATCTCCGGGAGCATCGGGATCACGCGGTCGGGCAGGTAGACGCTCGTGCCGCGGTTCTTCGCCTCCTGGTCGAGCGGCGAGCCGTCGCGGACGAAGTGCGAGACGTCGGCGATGTGGACGCCCAGCAGCCAGTGGCCCCGCTCCACCCGCTCCAGCGAGATCGCGTCGTCGAAGTCGCGGGCGTCGACCGGGTCGATAGTGACCACCGTGCGGTCGGTGAGGTCGCGGCGGCCGGCGGGCACCGACTCGTCGAAGGCGGCCGCCTGCCGCCGGGCGTCGTCGAGCGCCGCCTCGGGGAACGGGCCCGGCAGGGCGAACTCGGCGATCACCGTGGCCGTGTCCACGCCCACGTCGCCCGCCTTGCCGAGGACCTCGACGACCACCCCCTCGCCGTCCCGGATCGCGGTCGGGAAACGGACCATCTCCACGACGACCTTGTCGTCCTTCCGCAGTCGCTTGGCGCCGGGGTCGCCCACCGCCACCGGCCGCGCGAACCCGGTGCCGTCGATCTGCACCCAGCCCTGGCCCGTGGCCTCGAAGTAGGAGCCGACGAACCGGGTCGTTCGCCGCCTGACGATCTCCACGATCTCGCCAGACGGCCCGGGCCGGCGCACGTCGCGCGAGCGCGCCAGCCGCACGCGGACGGTGTCGCCGGTGGCGGCGTCGAGGGCGGCGGTGGCCGCGACGTGGACGTCCTTCGACCGGTCGCCCGCCGGTGCGTCGAGCGGCCGCACGAACCCATAGCCGCCGGCGGCCCGCTTGAAGATGCCGACCACGCCCTCGTCGCGGCCGCGGCCCGAGGCGGGGCGGGGCCGTGGGCCGTCGTGAGCGTCGCGCTTTCGCGGCATGGGAGTGGGTCCTCAATCGCGCCGTCGTCGCGATGCGGTTTGACCGTTAATGCCAACAATAATACCATAACGGCATGAAAACTACCATTGATGCTGCCGGGCGGCTCGTCGTACCGAAGACGCTCCGCGAGCAATTCCATCTGGCGCCGGGCAGCGAGATCGAGATCGAGCCGGCTGGCGACGGCGTCATCATCCGGTCCGCCGACCGGAACCCTGCGCTCCTCGATCGATCGGGCGTGCTCGTGCACCATGGGCCGCGGACGCTGACGATCGACGTCGCCGCCTTCGTCCGCCAGGAGCGGGAGTCTCGGGCCCGGGGCGGCGGCCCGGCTTCACGATGAAGGTGCTTTTCGACACCTCCGCGCTCGTCACGGCGGTCGTGGACCAGCTCTCGAACCACGAGGCGGCGCTGGCGTGCTATCGGAAGTTCGTCCATCCGCGCCGGGGCGGGGCCACCGCCATGTGCTCGACCCATGCGATTGCCGAGTGTTACGCGACGCTCACGGCGCTGCCGCTGGGCCGGCGGATCCAGCCGGCGGAGGCGCTGCGGTTGATCGAGGAGAACTTTGTTCGGCATCTGGAAGTCGTGCCGCTCTCGGTCGCCGACTACAAGGCGGCCGTGTCGCGAGTGGCGGCGCTCGGGCTGCGGAGCGGAGCGGTCTACGACGCCCTCCATGCCCGCTGCGCCGAGCAGCGCGGATGCGATCGGATCATCACCTACAATACGGCAGATTTTGAGCGGCTGAAGCCGCCTGGGATCGAGATCTCGACACCTTGATCGTGAGGAATCGATGGCTCGACATGCGTGGAAAGTGATCCTGGCCGGAATCGCGGCGGTTCTCGCGCTGCTGGTGCTCCAGGGCCCGGAGGAGCGGAAGCCGCCGGCGCAGGCCGAGGCCCCGCAGCCGCGGCCGGGCAGGAAGCTCGTCGGCAAAACGACGCAGAAGGTCCTCGACCTCGCCGCCGCCCTCGATGCCGGGGGCGTGCTCGTGGACAACGCCTCCGAGCCGGAGGAGGGCGGTCTGGCGGCCTACGGCCAGGCCTACCGTCACAGCGTGGCCACGATCGGTGGCCTCGCCGTCGAGCAGAAACTGCGGCTCTACCGAGCCGAGCACGACGAGGTGCCCGCCACGCATGCCGAGTTCATGGCGAAGATCATCGCCCCCGGCACGCCCGACGAGGTCCGGCTGCCGGCGTTGCCCCACTATCAGGACTACGCCTTCGACCCGGCGCGGAAGACGCTGGTCGTGGTCGAGTTTCCGGCGCGGAAGGCTGCGCCGTAGCGGTCCGGGGGCGATGCCCGAAAGCAGGAAGCCCCCGGCGCGAGCCGGGGGAGCGACAAACATCTTTGTAGCGGCGGTCTCTGACCGCCGTGGATCGGATTTGAAGCGACCCGGGCACGACGGTCAGAGACCGCCGCTACAGGCGGGCACGACGGTGGATGACCGCTAACCGCGGCCGCGGAAGAACTTGCGGCCTTGGTTTTGCTGGTACTGCGTCCAGCCGTCCTGCGCCGTGGCCTCGTTCTGCAGCAGTTGGATCGTGCCGGCCATCTTGGCGTCGAGGTGGTCGAGATGGTGCAGGGCGATGGCCTCGAGCGTCATCGGCAGCTTCGGCGCGCCGAACTCGTACTGCCCGTGGTGGCTGGCGATCATGTGCTTGACGCGGACCGCCGCCTCCGCGTCGAACCGCTCGCCCGTGCGGGCCTCGATGGCGCGGATCTTGGCGTCGATGATCTCCAGGCCGAGGAGCACGTGGCCGAGCAACTGCCCCTCGTCGGTGTACGAAAATCCCTGCAGGCTCTCGAGTTCCCGCACCTTGCCGATGTCGTGGACGAGCACGCCCACGAGGAGCAGGTCGCGATCGAGCGCGGGGTAGAGCGGGGCGACGCGGTCGGCCAGCCGCAGCAGGTTGACGACGTGGTCGAGGAGCCCGCCGGCGTAGGCGTGGTGGTGCTTGACGCCGGCCGGCGTGCGGGCGACGGCCTGCATCAGTTCCTTGTCGGCGAGAATCTCGGCGACGAGGGACGCAAGCGGGGCGGAACGGATCGTTCCCAGCAGCGTCGCCAGCTCGGCCTCCAGGCGGACGAGGTCGTTTTTCGAGAGCACCTGGAACTCGCGCTCGTCGATCGTCCGCGGGTCGGCCCGTTCGATCGCCGAGAGGATGATCTGCAGCGAACCCGAGTAGAGCTGCGTGTTGCCCTCGACGCGGACGTAGTCGCCGTCCTCGAAGGCGTTGAAGTCCTCGTCGGAGGCGTTCCACAGCCGGCCGGTGATCGTGCCGCTCTTGTCGGCGAGTTCGACCTGCATGTACAGCTGGCCGTTGCGGTTGGGCCGCAGCTGCTTGTGCGTCGCGAGGAAGGTCTGGTCGATCTGGGCCTGGGGCGGGAGCTCGGTGATCAGGCGGCGTGACATGGCCGCGAGTGTACCCGGTTTCACGGTGCCCACGAGCAGCGACTACAATCCCGGCCCCGTGCGTCCAACCGCACGTCATCCCGATGCACCGACGGAGCGTTAGCCATCCATGGCCCAGACCGCCATCAGCCCGACCCGGGCCCAGGATTACCCCGAGTGGTACCAGCAGGTCGTGCGGGCCGCCGACCTCGCCGAGCAGTCGCCCGTCCGCGGCTGCATGGTCATCAAGCCCCACGGCTACGCCGTCTGGGAGCGGATGCAGGCGATCCTCGACCGGATGTTCAAGGAGACGGGCCACCAGAACGCCTACTTCCCGCTCTTCATTCCGCTCTCGTACCTCGAGCAGGAGGCGAAGCACGTCGAGGGCTTCGCGAAGGAGTGCGCGGTGGTCACCCACCACCGCCTCGAATTGGGGCCCGACGGCAAGCTGATCCCCACGGGCAAGCTCGAGGAGCCGCTCGTCGTCCGGCCCACGAGCGAGACGATCATCGGTGCCACCTACGCCAAGTGGATCCAGTCGTGGCGCGACCTGCCCGTGCTCATCAACCAGTGGGCCAACGTCGTCCGCTGGGAGATGCGGCCCCGGCTCTTCCTGCGGACGGCCGAGTTTCTCTGGCAGGAGGGGCACACGGCCCACGCCACCCGCGAGGAGGCGGTGGAGGAGACGCTCCGCATGCTCGACGTCTACGCCACCTTCGCCGAGCGCGACCTCGCCATGCCGGTCATCAAGGGGCCGAAGCCGGCGGCCGAGCGGTTCCCGGGCGCCGTCGACACCTACTCGATCGAGGCCATGATGCAGGACGGCAAGGCGCTGCAGGCCGGCACGTCGCACTTCCTCGGCCAGAACTTCGCCAAGGCCCAGAACATCAAGTTCGCCGGCACCAGCGGCGCCGAGGAGTTCTGCTGGACGACGTCGTGGGGCGTGTCGACGCGGCTCGTCGGGGCCGTGATCATGACCCACTCCGACGACGACGGCCTCGTGCTGCCGCCGCGGATCGCGCCGCATCACGTCGTGCTCCTGCCGATCCACCGTACCGACGAGGAGAAGACGCTGGTCACGGAGGCCTGCCACAAGCTGCAGGCGGCGCTGGCTGCCGAGCGGTACGCCGACGAGCCGATCCGCGTGAAGATCGACGCCCGCGACATCCGCGGCGGCGACAAGGTCTGGCAGCACGTCAAGCAGGGCGTGCCGATCCGCGTCGAGATCGGGCCGCGGGACCTGGCCGCCGGGGCGGTGAGCGTGACCCGCCGCGACCGCGGCCCGAAGGAGCGCGAGGCGGTGCCGCTGGCGGAGTTTCCGGCGCGGGCGGCAACGCTGCTCGCCGAGATCCAGCAGGGGCTCTTCGAGCGGGCCAAGGCGTTTCGGGCGGAGCGGTCGGTCCGCCTCGGTTCGGTCGCCGAGGTGCAGGAGTTCTTCGGGGCCGGGGAGGGGGCGGCCGGCAAGGGGGGCTTCGCCTACGTACACGTCGCCGACGATCCGGCCGTGGCGGCGGCCTTCGACCCGCTCAAGGTCACGGTCCGCTGCATCCCCATGGACGGCCCAGACGAGCCTGGAACCTGCATCGTGACGGGCCGGGCGGTGCCCCGGCCGAGCGTAATCGCCCGGTCGTATTGAGCGGGCTGTGGCGCGGGCGTGTAACCTGTCGGCGGGCGAAGGTGTCATGCTTTTCAGATCCCGGAACCCGGGGTCGTGAGCCGCCATCCTCCGGAGAGCCCGCCATGCCGCGCTTCGCCTACTCGCCCTCCCGCGTCGCCGTGCTGGCGGCCGCCATGCTCGCCTCGGCCGCGGTCCCGCTGGCCGCGGCGCCGCTCGACCTGACGGCCGTGCCGGCCGACGCGAAGTGGCTCATGCACGTCGACATGGACGCGGCCCGCGACTCGGTCGTCGTGCAGCGGGCCGGGGAGCGGATGCTGAAGATGCACCCGCACGCCGGCCGAGTGCGGCCCGGCTCGATCGTGGTGGCCCGGGCGACGGCGGTCGATCCTGACACCAAGTGCCCGGTGCTCAAGCAGGGCAAGGGCTTCCGCGTGGCGATGGGCGAGCACGACGGGAAGTCGTTCTACCGGGCGCGGCTGGAGATGGCGTCGCCCGCCGCGGCCGACGACGTCGTGGACGTCGTCAAGGGATTCACGGCGCTGGCCAGCCTCCGCTGGGGCGGCGAGGCCGACGCCATGAAGCTCGTGGACGCCGCCAAGACCGTCGTCGAAGGCGAGACCTGCACGATCTCCTGGGACGCCGACGCGGAGGATGTGTGGAAGGTCGTGGAGCGGGCCGCGGACGCATGGGAGAAGCGGCACCGCGGCCGGCGCAACGCCGGCGACTGCCCCGCCTGCGGCAAGGACGGCTGCGAGGGCTGCGCCAAGGGTGAGTGTCCGATGATGAAGGGCGGCAAGTCCGAGGCGGAAAAGCCCCTGCGGGACGACGAGTTCTGAATCTCCGTGGACAAAGCCATCCATGTCCTTTGTTCACTTGATCGACCCAGGATTCGCAGACCGAAGGCGCAGCCGAGGCAACGCCGAGGGCTTCCTGGGTCGATGGCCCGAGCATCCCGATCGGGCAGACTTTGATCACAGTTTGTTGGTACTGGGAGTACGATCAAGTTGACTGTGGTTTGATATGTGATCCGCCCCGCTGCCACTTGTGGCCGCAGAGTGGTACTCTGCGGAACTTGTGCTTCCGCGATGTGCAGACTGCCAGTCTGCACCTACAGCGCTTCCACAGAGGGTCGTCGAGCCGGTTCGTCCCTCGCAACATGTCAACTATTGGATGCTTCCGGTAGTAACCGCGCTCGGAAAGGGTGACCATGGGCGACGCGGCGGCGGACGACGTGGAACTCGCGCTGCGGGCCCGGGCGGGCTGCGTGGAGAGTTTCGCGGTGCTCGCGGCGCGGCACCAAGTGGCGATCGTGCACTACGTCGTCTGGATGCTGGGCCGCGGCCGACGGCGCCCCGCGGCGTCGTGGGCCGTCGTGGGCCGTCGCCGTGGCCGCGGCCGGGTGTGCCATCCTGGGCATCGGTGGTGGTTTGTGGCTGGTCGGTCGGCCGGGGCCGACACCGTCGGTCCAGCCGCCAGTGGCATTGGCTGAGTTCGCCCTCGAGCCGCCGTCGATCGACACGCTCCCGCTGTTCGACGAGCTGGGGGCGCAGTTGCTGGCGGGCACGGCAACGCTCGCCGCGGAGGCCGTCGGTCTGCCGCGTTGGAACGACCTGGTCGACGCGGGCACCGCTTTCGCCCCCGCGGGAGACGACTGGCCAGGACCGGCCACTCCGTGAGGCTGATTTCCCAGCCGCCGGACCGAACCTCGGGAACCTTGCCGTCGGTGGGCAGCGTGGACGCCACGGCCGCGCGGAGCGAATAGCCAACCGGTCGCCCGAATGTCCGTCGCCCGGGTTGTCGGCCGAACCGGCCCGCTACACTGATGGCGACGGCCTTGTGACCCGCCGGGCGGCCGGGAAGACCTCGCCGATGCACTTGAGAACCCCGAACCCCTGGTCCGTCGCCGTGTTCGCGCTGGCCGTCGGCGCGGGACTCGGTGCGGGCACGGCCCTGATCCGCTCGGCCGCCACGCCGTGGCAGGTGGGCGACTTCCGGCCTGACGCCGCCGCGGACGATGCCGCCGGACCCCGGGCCGAAACGGCTGAGACCGAATATGCCTTCGGCACGATCGGCACCGGCCAGACCGGCAGCCATGAGTTCACGATCCGCAATGCCGGCCGCGAGCCGCTGACGCTCACCAAGGGCGCGACGAGTTGCACGTGCACGATCAGCGACTTCGAGCGGTCGGAAGGGGGCGACCCCGATGGTGCCAAGAGCGTGGCGCCCGGTGGCGTCACGAAGGTCAAGGTGCAGTGGAAGGGGAAGGGGGGCGGCGGACCGTTCCGGCAGCAGGCGACGATCTTCACCAACGACCAGCGGCGGCCGGAGATCGTGTTCGTCGTCGAGGGACGGGTGGTGCCGACCTGGAAGGCGGTGCCCGAGGCGGTCGTGTTCTCCCGGTTGTCGGCCACGACGGGCGACCGGACGGTCGTGCGGATCTACACCTTCGGCAGCGAGCCGCCGTCCGCGGTCGAGGCCACGATCGATCACCCGCAGGCAGCCCAGTTTTTCTCGCTTGCCACGGCGCCCATGGCAGCGGCGGAGTTCGCCGAAGAGCCGGGCGCGACCGGGGGCCTGAATCTGACCATCGAGATCAAGCCGGGGCTGCCGCTGGGGCCGTTGCGGCACACGATCGCCCTCTCCTTCCGCATGCCTGACGCGGTGACGGCGGAACTGCCCTTCGAGGGCGTCGTGGCCGGTGACCTTGCGTTGGCCGGAGCGGCCTGGGATTCCTCCCATCAGATCCTGTCGCTGGGGACGGTCTCCGGCAAGAAGGGTCTGCGCACGCAACTGTTCCTGACCGCCAAGGGGCCGCATCGCGACGCGGTCCGGCCGGTCGTGCGCGAGGTCGTTCCCGACAGCCTGCAGGTGGACATTGGAGAGAGCAAGCCCGTCGGCACGGGCGGCGTCGTGCGGACTCCGCTCACGATCGTCGTCCCGCCCGGAAGCCCGCCCGCGAACAACCTCTGCTCGGAGCAGGCCCCTCCGGGCCGCATCGTGCTCGATACCGGGCACCCCGACACTCCCACCCTCACGATCCGCGTCTGCATCGCCATCGGCCCCTGACCCCACCATGCACAACCGATTCGCGATCACCATCCCGCTCGGTTTCGTCGGCGTGCTGCTCGCCACGGTGGCCGGCCTGGCCGCCGCTCCCGATCGCGGCGCCGGCGTCGATGCCGCGGTGGTCGACACGTTTCGCGGCCGCAACGGGGCCATCTTCACGGACTGGGACAAGCCTGCGGCCGTGGTCGTGGTGACGGGCGAACTCGACGGTTACATCGAGCCCTGTGGCTGCACCGGCAAGGAAAATCAGAAGGGCGGCTTGAGCCGGCGGCTGAACTTCTTGCAGGCCATCAAGGCGGCCGGCTGGCCGCTGGTGGCGGTGGACCTCGGCGGCCAGGTGCGGCGGTTCGGTCGGCAGTCGGAGGCGAAGTTCCAGTCGATCGCCGACGGGCTGCGGACCATGGAATACGCCGCCGTCGGCTTCGGCGCCGGCGACCTGCGGCTGCCGGCCGAGGAACTCGTGGCCGCCGTGGCCGCCGTGGGCGATACGCCGACGCCGTTCGTGACGGCGAACGTCGGCCTGTTCGGCATCGACGCCGGCATCACGCCCCGATTCCGGGTCGTCGAGGCGGGCGGCATGCGGATCGGCATCACCAGCGTGCTCGGCGACAAGGCGGCCGCCCAGATCCGCAACGACAACGTCGAGGTGCTCCCGGCGGCCCAGGCCCTGGCGGACGTGGCCGCGAAACTCGCCCAGGAGCGGTGCACCCACCAGATCCTGCTCTCCTCGGCCACGCCCGAGGAGACGAAGGCCCTGGCGGCGAAGCACCCGCAGTTCGACATCGTGGTCACCGCGGGCGGCGCCGACGAGCCGCCGCTGGAGTTGCCGGCGTTGCCCGGCGGCGGCCGCCTCGTGGAACTCGGCCACAAGGGCATGTTCGCGGTGGCGATCGGGTTCTTTCCGAACGCCAAGCCGACCATCCGCTCGCAACGGGTGCCGCTCGACGCCCGTTGGGGCGAGGCCGAAGACATGATCAAACTCCTGGGCACCTACCAGAACAAGCTGGAGACGCTCGGCCTGACGGGCCTGGGCATCGTGCCGATCCGCCATCCGACGGGCCGGCGGTTCGCGGGCAGCGAGTCGTGTGCTGACTGCCACAAGGAAGCCTACGAGGTGTGGAAGGAGTCGGCGCACGCCACGGCGCTCGCCACGCTCGAGGAGCAGAAGCCGCGGCGCGACGGCGACCCGGAGTGTCTGTCGTGCCACGTCGTCGGCTGGGCGCCGCAGCGGTTCGAACCCTTCGAGGGGGGCTTCGCCGGCATGGCCACGACGCCGCACCTGGCCCACCAGGGCTGCGAGAACTGCCACGGCCCGGCCGCGGCCCACACGGCCGTCGAACGCGGCGACGTCCGCGCCAGCGAGGTCGAGCGGGACCGCCTGCGGCAGGAACTCGTGCTCTCGCTCGCCACGCCGGAGGGCAAGCAGAAGGCGGTGAACAACTGCCTCGAGTGCCACGACCTCGACAACAGCCCGCAGTTCGACTTCGACGAATACTGGCCGCAGGTCGAGCACTAGCTTCACGGCTGCCGGGCCATCCCTGGCCCCGGCAGCCTTGGCCCGGCGTGGTCGCAGCCGAGGTGCGACCATCCGGGCGAACGGCCGCCCTCCCGGCGGCCGTGGCCGCCGCTCTCGCGGCGGCGCGGCGATGTCGTGCACGCAGCGCGGCCTGCGGCCGCTGCGTGCGGGCCTGCCGGTAGCCCGAACACCGGATGATGCACGCAGCGCGGTCTGCGGCCGCTGCGTGCGGGCCTGCCGGTAGCCCGAACACCGGATGATGCACGCAGCGCGGCCTGCGGCCTACGCGTGCGGGCCTGCCGGTAGCCCGAACACCGGATGATGCACGCAGCGCGGCCTGCGGCCGCTGCGTGCGGGCTCTGTGCCTGGCATGCTGGGAAGCCCGAAGCGCGAGCTGAGGGAATCCGCGTCGCCGCAGTGGAAACCGAGCGCATTCCCTCGGCTCGCGCCTCGGGCTTCAAGGGCAAGGGTCGAACTGCGGCTGCCGAGTTCTCCGGCAGGGTGGCGAGATCAGTCAATCGGGCAGCGAGGGGTTGCCCGTGCCACGGGAGCCGGGCTGTGGGAGCCAGCGGAGGCAGGATGCCGAAGGTGCGTTGGGCATGGATGAATGATCGAAGGTGAGAGTCCTTTATGGGGCCCGTTGGAGGCAACCAGAAGCCGGAGGCAGCTGCACGAGGTTGAGGCTGGCATTGCACAGCCGAGGTCTTTCCCGC
>JBIKND010000250.1:0-4178 GCA_044358905.1 Pirellulales bacterium
CCGATGGCGGCGAAGAACCGGCAGCGGGAGGCGGCGAGGTCGCGGACCTGGCGGCCGCGGACGAGGGCCGCGAGGTTCCACGCGGGAAGTTCATCCCACACGTGCCGCCGGGCGTCGAGCGCGAGGAAGTCCCAGGCCGCAGCGAGCTCCTCGGCGAGGTGGCCGCGCACGTCCATGTAGCCGATGCAGGGGACGTTGGCGGGATGACTCGCCAACGCCGCGCGGGTGTCGCGGATCAGGATCGCGATCTGCTCGATGCCGGCCAGGTCGGCGAGCTGCGTGAACGGGATCGGCAGCCGCGACCGCCGTGTCTTCACGCTCGGGGCCGGCGCCGGCGCGATCGTGGGCAGCTTCGCCCGCAGCCCGTCCATCGCCGCGAGGAAGCCGCGGCGGGCCTCGGCCGGTGCGGCGGCCGCGGGGGCGGCGCCCGTGATCGTCGCCGCCCAGGCCACGCACTCCGGGTCGTTGACGCACCACGTCAGCGCCGGGGCGATCATGTCCACGAGATCGTTGATGACGAGGCTGCGGAACGTGACGGGCAGCAGGTCCTCTCCCAGCAGCGGTTCGGCGGTGACGGTGATCTCGGCGCCGTAGCCCTGGTGGGTGCGCTTGCCGGGCAGGATCGAGACCGGGAGGCGGACGAGGTTGAGCGCATAGCCGGGGGCGTCGGCCGAGTCGTCGCCTTCGTTGATGCGGCGCAGCTGGTTCAAGTGGTTGAGGTAGCGGGAGAGCTGGTCGAGATGGACCGTCGGCTCCAGGGCCAGCGGCTGCTCGTCGAAGGGCAGGGCGGCCGCGTTCGGCACCGCGGCGAACGGGGCGGTGCGGGCGATGACGACGGGATCGGCCCGGCCGGCCGCCTCGTTCGTCGTCGGCAGCAGGCCCTGGATCGAGGTCACGACGTTGTTGCTCGTGGTCACCTCGGGCACCGCCACGTCGGCGGCAGTGCGGCGGCGGCCGGAGGCCGACTGCATCGCCAACGCCAGGCCGACGAAGGCCTGGTCGCTGCGGCGGATGGCGGCGCTGGTGCGCTCCGAGAACATGCCGAGCTGCCGCTGCATCTGCTCCTCGTACTGCACGCGGTGCCGCGTCAGCCGGCTCTGCCCCCAGACGTCGGGCTGCTTGGCGACGATCGAGCCGTAGGCGTCGAGGTGGTGTTCGAGCCAGGCGATCCGGGCGGCGAGGTCCGCGACGCAGGGGTCGGTCGCATGGGGTGGCGGCTGGCGGTGGGCCGCCTGCAGCGGCGCCGCCACGGTACGACGCAGCCAGGCGCCGACCTCTCCGGCAGCAGCCGGCCGGTCGGGGCCACACGAGGCGGCGACGGCGACCGCGGCGAGGACGAACGGTTGCCGGAGGGTGCGCGGCATCGACGGCGTGCTCCAATCAGGGGGCTGCGGGAGAGGGGTATAAGTCCTCAAGCAGATCGGCCGGTACGACCGATCGATTGAGCACCGACCGGACCACCGCGGAGGTCGGGGCCAGTTTGCGCACCTTTCCATGGTTCTGGAGCCGTCGCCGTGCCACGTGTCGCCTGCCGTCGCCCGATCCAGTGCATCGTGCCGCCCTACATGGTGGAGCACATGGCCCACGCGGCCGACCCGAAGATCCGCGAGCGGGCGCTCGTGGACCTCGCGCGATCGAGCGCGGTGCGGGCCGTGCGCACGTTCTCCCAGCAGATGCCGGCCCTGCTCGCCACCGCTTCGCCGACGGGCCGCCGGCACCGCCTCGTGTACGACGCCCGCAAGAAGGACGTGCTGCCCGGGAAGCTCGTCCGCGCCGAAGGCGACCCGAAGACCTCCGATCCGTGCGTCAACGAGGCCTACGACTTCTCCGGCGACACGTTCGACTTCTTCCTGGAGCGGTTCGCCCGCAACTCCCTCGACGACGCGGGCATGACGCTGATCTCCAGCGTGCACGTGGGCGAGGCCGACGGCCGCGATCGCTTTCAGCCGATGAACAACGCCTTCTGGGACGGCGCCCAGATGGCCTACGGGGACGGCGACGGCGAGGTCTTCCAGTGCTTCACGCGGTCGCTCGACGTCGTGGCCCACGAACTCACGCACGGCGTGCAGGCCTTCGCGAGCAACCTCACCTATCGCGGCCAGTCGGGGGCGCTCAACGAGCACTTCGCCGACGTGTTTGGCGTGCTCGTGCGGCAGTGGCGGCGCAACGAGTCGGCCGACAAGGCGAGCTGGCTCGTCGGCGCGGAGATCCTCGTGCCGGCGAAGACGCGGCGGGCGGTCCGCGACATGGAGCGACCGGGCACGGCCTATGCCGACGATCCCGCTCTGGGCAGCGACCCGCAGCCCGATCACATGGAGCGGATCTACACCGGGCCTGCCGACTCCGGCGGCGTGCACCTCAACTCGGGGATTCCGAACCGGGCCTTCGTGCTCTTCGCCCAGGCCGTGGGCGGCAACGCCTGGGAGACGCCCGCCGCGATCTGGTACGACGCCCTCCTGCAGCTCTCGCGCACCAGCCAGTTCGCCGACATGGCCAAGCTCACGGCCCAGATCGCGGGCGACCGGTTCGGTGCGGCGACCCGGAAAGCCGTGCGGGCCGCCTGGAAACGGGTCGGCCTGTGACGCCGCCGTGCCGTTGTCCCGCAGCCGTGCGGCCTGCCTGACCGGAGCGACCGGCAGCCTGCCGTGGTGAAATGATCCGGCCGTGCCGCACCGCCCGGTTTCATTTCCGGGAATCCGTGGATAATGCCGATTCGCCGTCCGGGGCACGGATCGGTTTCCTTTCGAGCGCTCATCCCATGGCCACGATCGCCCGCACGCGTCCGATGTCCGCCCATGGCGTCCATTGGGAATACCTGGTGCCGATCGCCACGGTGCACGTCCTGGCCTGCCTGGCCTTCGTGCCCTGGTGCTTCAGCTGGTCGGGCGTCGTCTTGGCGCTGATCGGCGTGAACGTTTTCGGCACGCTCGGCATCAACCTCTGCTACCACCGGCTGCTTTCGCACCGCAGCCTGACGGTGCCCCGCTGGCTGGAGCGGACGCTGGCGACGATCGCGCTCTGCTCGCTGGAGGACACGCCCTGCCGCTGGGTGGCCAACCACCGTCTCCACCACCAGCACTCCGACGAGGAGCCGGATCCGCACTCGCCGCGCGACGGCGTCGTCTGGGCGCACATGGGCTGGCTGATGGAGCGGGTGCCGCAGCGGCGGTCGTGGGCGTTTTTCGAGAGGTACTCCCGCGACATCCTCGCCGACGGCTACTACCGCTACCTGGAGCGGAATCCGTGGGCGATCTTGTTGATCTACTCCGCCCACGCCGCGCTGTTCGCGCTGGCGGGGCTGCTCGTCGGCCGCTGGGCCGGCGGCGACTGGCGGCACGGCGTGCAGTTGGCGGCAAGCTGGCTGGTGTGGGGTGTGTACGTCCGCACGGTGCTCGTGTGGCACATCACCTGGAGCGTCAACTCGCTCACGCACCTCTTCGGCTACCGGACCTACGAGACCGACGAGGACAGCCGCAACAATTGGTTCGTGGGCCTGGTCGCGAACGGTGAGGGCTGGCACAACAACCACCACCATGACCCGGCGAGTGCCAGCGTGCAGCACAAGTGGTGGGAGATCGACGTCACCTACTACGTCATCCTCCTGCTCCAGCGGCTCGGCCTGGCCACCGACGTCATCCAGCCGCGGCACGTGCGACGCCGAACTTCAGCCACCGCCTGACGTTCCGATTCCCGCGCGACCCTCGCGTTGTGGCGGCCGTGGCCGCGTGCTATACTTCGGACGTTCGGAATCGATGATGGCGGCCGCCCGACCTTCTGGTCGAGGCCCTTTCCGCCGCGATCGCATCTCTCGAAGCGACGTTTCTGTGCGGCGGGCTCCGTGCCCGGTGTGTCCAGGAAACCGGTCGCTTGGCAGGCAGTGATCCATCGTGGGATCGCCGTGCCGCCGTGGTGCTGCTTCCGGTTTCCGGCCACTTTCCTTCCCAGGACGCAGTCTTTTCATGTCTTCCACGCCCTCCGCTCCTTCCTCGACCACCTTCGCCGACCTCGGCCTCTCCGCGCCTGTGCTTCGTGCCCTCGTCACCGAGGGCTACGCCACGCCCACGCCCATCCAGGGCAAGGCGATTCCCCACGTGCTCGCCGGCCGCGACCTCTTCGGCTGCGCCCAGACGGGCACCGGCAAGACGGCCGCCTTCGCCCTGCCGCTCATCGAGCGGATG
>JBIKND010000101.1:0-13354 GCA_044358905.1 Pirellulales bacterium
GTCGCCCGGAGGTGCGACCGCCCGGCCGTCCGGCGAACCCTTGGCGTTCGCCGCGACGGCCCAAGCCTGCGGGGGCCATGGATGGCCCCGCAGGCGTGAAGTTCAATACCGGCCCTCGAACCCGGCGAAGCCGCCGTGGATGATCGTGCTCGACGTGGCGCCCAGGCCAGGCAGCGTGCCCGGCGCGGCGAGCAGCGCGGGCCACTGGGAGTCGGCCTGGGCGACGTTGCCCACGCCCACGACGCGGTAGCCGATCGAGAGCGTCCAGTGGTCGGTCACGTCCCAGGCCAGGCCCGTGTCCACCGAGCCGAGCCAGGAGAAGACGCCGAGCGTCTGATGCACGCTCACCGGTGCCCCGGAGGCGAAGAGGGCGGCGTTGCCGGCCGCGGTGTCGAGCGCCGTGGTGTTGGTCACCGCGTTGCCGCCGATCATGAACTTCGGCACGACGTTGAACCGCAGCCCGGGGAGGAACAGCCAGTCGAACTTCGCCCCGACCTGGGCGCCGTAGATGTTGTTGGCCGTCGCCACCGACAGGGCGGGCGGCCCGAGGGCGGGATTGCCGGGCGTGGTCGTGAGCGTGAGCGTGTCGCCGAGGCCGAAGTAGCGGAAGCCGGCGAGCCACATGAGGTTCACCCGCCGGTCCCGCGGCAGGAACTCCGGCCGCTCCCAGAGCGAGTACACCCAGTTGATCTCGACGTCGTTGACCACGTCGGCGCGGCCGATCGTCTGGACGGCGGCGTTCTCCAGGTAGGCAGCCGCCGGTGTGCCGGCGATGGTCACGCCGGGCGTCTGCGGGATCGTGTCGAGCACCGGTGGGCTCGCAGCCACGCCCGCCGACGTGCCCAGGCCGTAGACGCCCCAATAGATGAGTTCGATCGCGTGCTGCTGGCGATCGCCGAACCAGCGGCCGACGTGCAGATCGACGCCGCCGGGCCAGGTGGCCGCCGCATCGGCCGTGGTGAGCTGCGTGCCGCCGACCGGCTGCATCACGGCCGCGCCGCCGGGCAGGGTGCGGGTCATGATCAGGCCGTTCGCGCCCGCGAACCAACGCGGCCAGTCCGGCAGGATCTCGGCCGCGACCGACGGGGGCATGCCGGCCATGCCGCCCGCTGCACCCGGATCCGGGATGTACATCGGAGGCATCGGCAGCGGCTGCGGGACCGGCTCCTGGGCCGGGGCATGGGCCGCGAGCAAAAGGACCGTGGCCGCGAGAGCGGTGCACGCCAGGCTCGATCGGGTGCGGTGGGGCGACATGGGACGCGGAGAGTCCGGGAACCACCGTGAAGGGTCAAGGCCGCTTTGCCACGCCCGGCGAGGATAGACTGTGCTCGAAGCCCTCGAACTGCCGCGGCGCGGAGCCTGCGATCGAAGGCCTGGGAGCCTGCACAAGATGGGAAGGCGGCGGAGCGGCGACGAACGCACGGCTGCGCGACGGCCGGAGATCGATCGCGCGGCCGCCATCGCCTGGCTCGACCAGCGCATCAACTTCGAACGCACGCCGCCCGGGGCCGCGCCGGCGCCCTTCGGGCTGGCCCGCATGCGCCGGCTGTTGGCGGCGGTGGGCGCGCCGCACGAGCGGCTGCCGGTCGTGCATGTCGCCGGCACCAAGGGCAAGGGATCGACCGTGGCGATGCTGACGTCGATCCTCGAGGATGCCGGTCATCGTGTCGGCCGCTACATGTCGCCGCACGTGCACGCGCTGGAGGAGCGGATCTGCGTCGCCGGCCGGCCGATCGCGGCGGCCGACCTGGTCGCCGCCTTCGCCGAGGTGATCCCGGCCGTGGAACGGCTCGACGCGACGGCGGCCCGACGCGGAGGCCGCGGGCCGACGTGGTTCGAGGTCGTGACCGCGGTCGCGCTCGTGCACTTCGTGCGGGCGGGCGTCGAGATCGCCGTCCTGGAGACGGGCCTGGGCGGCCGGCTCGACGCCACGAACGTGTCGCGGCCGCTGGTCTCCGTGATCACGAGCATCAGCCTCGACCACATGGCCGTGCTCGGCCCGACGATCGGCCGCATCGCCGGCGAGAAGGCGGGCATCATCAAGCGGGGCGTGCCGGTCGTGTCGGGGGCGACGCATCCTGCCGCCCGCCGGGTGATCGCGGCGACCGCGGGGCGGCGCCGGGCGCGGCTCCTCGAGCTCGGCCGCGACTTTTCGTTCGCCCACCTGGCCGACGCGGCGCACGGCGGTGACGCGGTGGAGATCTCCGCCGCGGACCGGAAGCCGACGCGGTATCGACTGGGCATGACGGGCCGTCACCAGGCGGAGAACGCGGCGCTGGCGGTCGTTGCCGCGCGGCAGCTCGCCACCCGGGGGTGGCGGGTGACCGAACGGGCCATCGCCAGCGGCCTCGCGCGGACGACACTGCCTGCCCGCATCGAGCGGGTGGCGACGCGGCCGCTGACGGTGGTCGACGCCGCGCACAATGTGGCCTCGATGCAGGCGCTCGTCGCCACCCTCGCCCCGATGCTCGACCGCCTCCGGCCGCGGGTGCTCGTCTTCGCAGCCAGCGCCGACAAGCAACTCGAGGAGATGCTCGCCGCAGCCGCCGGCCGGTTCGATCACGTGATCGTCACGCGGTATGCCACGAATCCGCGGGCCGCGCCGGTCGAGCGATTGGTGGCGGCCTGTCGCCGTGCCGGGCTGCCGCCCGCGCGGGTCGCGGCCGCGCCGCGGGAGGCCCTGACACTGGCCCGGTCACTCGCCACCAGCCGCGGCCTCGTGTGCGTGGCCGGCAGTTTCTTCCTGGCCGCCGAACTCGGTTGCCGGTCGTGAAAACAGCCGCAGGGCGGTCGCCAGCGCCGGGTCGACCGACCGGGGCGCCGCGGATGCCACCGCCCCTTGGTCGCCCACGTCGCGGGCCCGCCGCCAGGCCCGCGTGCGCTCCAGGCTCGCCGCCGGCGGCGTGATCTCGAAGCCGGCGTCGGGACTCACGCCCCAGACGTCGTCGTCGCCGTCGCCCGGCCGACGGTGGATGTTGGCCCGCGAGGGGCGCAGGTATTCGGACGTGGTGAGTTTGAGGAGGCTGCGGCCGTCGGAGAGCGGCAGGATCGACTGCACGGTGCCCTTGCCGTAGGTGCGGCTGCCCACCACCGTGGCCCGGCCGTTGTCCTGCAGGCATGCAGCCACGATCTCCGCGGCGCTGGCCGTCAGGCCGTCCACGAGCACGGCCAGCGGCACGCCCGCCAGCGCCGCCCCCGGCTCGGCACGGCGGGTGACGCCCGCCTCGGCCGCACCGGAGCGACGGCCTGCCGTCGACACGATCACGCCTTCGTCGAGAAACCGGTCGCAGGTGTCGACGGCCGCGCCGAGCAGGCCACCCGGATTGCCCCGCAGGTCGAGCACCAGGCCACGCAGCCGGCCCGCGGCCTCGCGGTCGATCGCCTCGAGCGCGGCGTCGAGGTCGGCGGCCGTGTGCTCGCCGAACGACACGATCCGCACCAGCGCGACGCCGGGTTCGTCCGTCAGCATCCACTGCCATGTGCCGTCCGGACGACGGCGGTCGCCGAGGACGCTCTCGACCTTCACCGTCTCGCGCACGAGGGCGACTTCGCGGGTCGCACCGGCGGCCACCGTGCCCGGATCGAGCGTGCCGGTCGGCGGGCGCGAGGCCACCCGGAGCCGCACCGGCTCACCGGGCCGGCCCCGCAGCCGCCCGATCACCTCGCGAAGCGGGAGCCCCGCGGTCGCGGTGCCGTCGATCGCCTCGATCACGTCGCCCGCCACGATGCCGGCCCGCCAGGCGGGTGAGCCGGGCAGCGGCGCGAGCACCGTCACCGCTCGCGTGCGGTCGTCGATGCCGAGCTCCAGGCCCACGCCGCCGAACTGCTGGTCGAGCAACGACTCGAGATCGTCGCGCTCGGCGCCGCGGAGAAAGGCCGAGTGCTCGTCGAGCTTGGCGATCGTGGCCTCGACCGCGGTGGCGAACAGGGACTCACCGTCCACCGGCTCGAGGTAGACGCGGTCGATGTGGCCCAGCACCTCGGCGAACCGCCGGCCGCGGGCGTCTCGCTCTCGGGCCGCCCAGGATGCCAGGCAGACGATCGCAGCGACGGCGAGAACGACGAGGTTGCGGATCGGCATGGCGGAACGAACGGGGGGCGGGTCAGCCGACGGGGGAGGGAACCAGATTCGACTCGAAGCAGAAGCCCTTGGGAACGACCGTCACTCCCTCGGCCGAAACGGCGAGCCCGCGGGCCGCGTCTTCCTCGGGATCGACGCCGACGGTGACGCCGGCGGGCACGTGCACTCCCTTGTCGATGATCGCCCGCCGGATGACCGCATGCCGGCCGACGTCCACGCCCTCGAAGAGGATGCTCTCCTCGACGCGGGCGAAGCTGTTGACGCGGACGCCGGGCCCGAGAATCGAGCGGTTCACGCGGCCGCCGGAGACGATCGCGCCCGGGCAGACGAGGCTGTCGGTCGCCTCCCCGCGCCGCGCATCGGGCCCCTCGCCGGCGAACACGAACTTCGGCGGCGGGTAGGCCGGATGATGGGTGCGGATCGGCCAGTGCTCGTCGTAGAGGTTGAGCTGGGGGTCGACGTCGACGAGGTCCATGTTGGCCTCGTAGTAGGCGTCGATCGTGCCGACGTCGCGCCAGTAGGCGTCGCGCTTGCGGTTTTCGTCGCGAAACGGGAAGGCGTGCACCGCGTGCGTGCGGATCACGCCCGGGAGGATGTCGTGCCCGAAGTCGTGGCGGCTGAGCGGATCGGCCGCGTCGCGACGGAGCTGCTCGAAGAGGAAGTCGGCGGAGAAGCAGTAGATGCCCATCGACGCCAGCGCGAGGTGCGGCGCGCCGGGCATCGGCGGTGGATCGGCCACCTTCTCGCGGAAGTCGCGGACCCGGCCAGCGGCATCGACCGTCATCGTGCCGAACTCGGTCGCGTCCGCCAGCGGCACCGGCAGCGCGCCGATCGTGACGTCGGCGTTGCTCGCCTCGTGGGCGTCGACGAGCGACTGGTAGTTCATCTTGTAGATGTGGTCGCCGGCGAGGACCACGACCAGCCGCGGCGCCGCCATCTCCAACGAGTAGATGTTTTGATAGACCGCGTCGGCGGTGCCCTGGTACCAGTGCTCGTCCACCCGCTGCTGCGGCGGGAGCACGTCGAGAAACTCGCCGAGTTCCCGGCAGAAGAACCGATGCCAGCCGAGGTTCAGGTGGCGGTCGAGGCTGCTGGCCTTGTACTGCGTGAGCAGCAGGATCCGCCGCAGGCCGCTGTTGAGACAGTTGGAAAGGGCGAAGTCGACGATCCGGTAGATGCCGCCGAAGGGCACGGCCGGCTTGGCCCGGTCGCGGGTCAGTGGATCGAGCCGCGAACCCTTGCCGCCCGCCAGCACGACGGCGACCACGTCGCGCACCCGACCTGAATCGACGTCTCGCGAACGCATGGACCGAATCTCCTCGCGGTGGCTCCCGAATCCACGGCCCTGCGGGACGATTTCGCTTCCGGCGACGATGCCATGAATATACGCGTTGGCGGTCGACCGCGGCGAAGCGCCCCGTGCTGGCGCTGCCTGCACCGGCGGGTCGCGCCCCGCCCCCCATTTTCAAAGGTGGGCCATTTTTTGCGGGCGGAAGCGGTCTGGCTCCGCGCCCGGGCGGCCGGTACCCTCCTCACCCCTTCAGAGAAAGCCGGTGCACATGGCCACGCGGTCGAAGTCGTCCAGCCGTCGCGAACGGGAATCCGATTCCATGGAAGCGATCAAGCCCCTGGTGGTGCTGGTGCTCTTCGGCACCATCCTGTATGGCGCGTATTCGGTCGTGCAGAAGGGCCCCACGCCGGCGGTCGAGGGATCGGCGGCGACCGAGGCGCCGCCCTTCGCCACCGCGCCGGCGACGGCTCCGCAGGTCGAACTGTCGTCCGCCCCGCCGCCGTTCGAGTCGGCACCGGTTGCCGTGGCTCAGCCCGCGGCCGCTCCCGCCGCGCCCATGGCACCGCCGGCCGTCGCTCCGCCCGACGTTCCCCCGCCACCGTTCGCCACACAGGTGCTCTCACCGGCCGCGCCCGTGGCTCCACCGGCGGCCCCTATCGCTGGACCGGCTGCCGCACCGATCGCCGCGGCAGCTGCCACCGGCGCGGCCGTCGCCGCCGTGGCCGCCCAGCCCCCGACCTACCTGAATCCACAATCGTCATCGCCGCCAGCCGCCGACGATGTGCTCGCGTCTGCCGATCCGGCCGCGCGGCCGGATCGCTACGCCACACTGCCCACCCCGGGCCTGCCCGCCGCGGTGCCGACGCCGCCGGCCACCGTGCCGGCGCCCGAGCCGCGGAGCGGGTCGGCCTCTTCGGCGGCGTTCGCCTCCGCCTGGGCCGATGCCCATGAGAAGCTTACTGCCGGCCGCTACGCCGAGGCCCTGTCGGGGCTCTCCGTGTGGTACGACGACCCGTCGCTCGGTCTGGAGGAGAGCCAGCGGTTGGAGGACCTGCTCGGTCAACTCGCCGGGACCGTGATCTACTCCCAGCAGGATCTGCTGCTGCCGCCGCACGTCGTGGCACCGGGCGAGACGCTGGCCGCGGTCGCCGCGCCGCTGGGCGTGTGGCCGCAGCTGCTCGCCAAGATCAACGGCATCGACGATCCGACGCGGCTCGTGCCCGGCGAGCATCTGAAGCTGATTCGCGGCCCGTTCGACGCGGTGGTGAGCATCTCGCGGCGGCGGTTGAGCCTGCAACTCGGCGGCAACTACGCCGGCAGCTTCCCGGTGCTCGTCGGTCGCCAGTTTCTTGCCCGTGTGGGCGGCGCGTTGCCCGTGGCCGAAGTCAACCGTGGCGGGGGTGGTGCCGCTCCGACCGGCGCAGCCACGCTGCGGCGTTCCATCGTGCTCGGCGAGGGCCTCGTCATCGAGGCGGTGGACGACACGAGCGTGGTGACCGACAACGTGCCGCCGTCGAGCCTGATCGTGTCGGTCCGCGACCTCGACGAATTGATCGATATCCTCGGCCCCGGCTCCCGCGTGCTCGTGCGGCAGTAGACCCGGCGCTGGCTGTCCGTATCCGGCGTAACTCGCAGATCTCGCACCCCAGTTTCGCCAGACTTCCTTATGTGCTCGGCAATTGGTTTCCGGTTTGTCTGGTTTGGCGGTCCCGTTCCTTGAAGCCCGAGGCGCGAGCCGAGGGAATGCGGATCGGTTTCCGGTGAAGCGACGCGTATTCCCTCAGCTCGCGCTTCGGGCTTCCCGGCAGCGGGCATCCACCATCGGGGGCAAAGCCGAAGGTGCGCGAGGATCAGGTGTGAACCGCATGAGGCGGTGAAAAGCCTGCGGGCCCGTGGCGCTTTCGCACCACGGGCCCGCGTGTGTGTTTCGCACCGGCCGACTTCAGGGCACGGTGCGTTCGCTTCCGGCGGCCTCCGCCGCCGCCGGAAGCGTGCTTCGTCGGCGGGCGGTTACCGCACCGCCTCCTGCAGCATCTTCGCATTGGGGATCGAGTGCCGCGACACGATGCCGCCGTCGCGGGTCTCGATGATCGTGGCCACCGGGCCCACCTCGCGGACCGTGCCCTCGAAGCCGGCCACGCTCACCGTGTCTCCCGCCTGGAGACGCTGGCGGACGTAGTAGCCCGAGAGGATGCCCGCCATCACGTCGCGGCCGCCGAGGCCGAACGCCAGGGCGAAGCCCGCCGCGAGGCCGGCCGACCCGATGAGGATCAGCTTCTCGAGCAGGGCGAACTGGATGCCGAGCTGGTTGAAGGCCGCGATGAAGGTCAGGATCGAGAGCACCCAGTAGCAGCCGCCGGCGAGGTACTCGGCGTACGACAGCCCGACGCGGTCGGCACTGGTCGCCACCACGCCGCGGACGAACGTCGCCGCCAGCAGGCCGACCACCACCACCACCGTCGCCACGAGCACCTTCGGGATGTAGTTCACGACCTCCTTCATCGCCAGGGAGACGCTCTCCAGGCCGAGGATGCTGAACGCCGCCATCACGAACACGCTCATCAGCAGCCAGAACACGATCCCGCCGACGATCGCCGGCACCGGCCGGCGGATGCCGACGTCGTGCATGCTCTTGGCCAGGCCGCTCTTCTCGGCCGCGGTCTGCAGGCCGAGCTTCTCGGTGACGACGGCGATCAGGCCGCCGAACCAGCGGGCCAGCACATAGCCGACCACCAGCACCGACACCATCGCCACCATCTTCGGGGCGAGCAGGATCACCTGCGTCCAGGCCTGGGTGAAGCTGTCGACCAGCGCCTGCCGCGAGGCGTTCACCGTCTCCCGAGCCGTGTCCGCAGCCGTCTGCGCGAACACCACGAAATCCGCCATTGCCGTCTCCTTCGTTGTCCGGCCGTCCCTCGTGGACCGCCGGGCCCCTCCGCTGCGGGAATTGTGGTGGTTGGCCCGCAACCCAACCTGCCGCCGGCAGCCGTGCCGGCGGGTGAATCATCGTGTGTCGTCAGTTCGCCACGGGCGGCAGCCGCTTCACCGCGCGGGGCCACGACCCCGTCACCGTGAACACCACCGCCGCGAACAATGCCACCAGCATGTGCCTCGCCCCCCAGACGGTCGCGCCGAATGCGAACTCCGCGACGTGCAGGGCCAGCAGCCGGGGGTGCAGCTTGCGCCGCACGCCGGCCGTGAACTCCCGGGCGGCCGGCACTTCCGGCACCGCCACGTCGCCGAGCTGCTCGAGCAGATCCATCCGCGTCTCGAACCCTCGTCCACCGGACCGCCGCGGCCGCCGTTCGGCCGCGTCTCGTCCGTCGGAAGATGAGTTGCCGGCCACGGGAGCCGCGTCACAAAAATTTTTTGGCGTCCGGTTCGGCCGTGCGTCCGGAGGCGTAATCCTGGTCGTTGATCGTTCCTGCGCCCAAGAAGCCCCGGGTGGCAACCCGGGGACACCGGGTATGAACACCATCCCGCCGTCCATGCCGGATGAAGGCACGTGATTCCGCGGTTCGAAACCGTGGCGCATGGTGAGCGGGCAGGGAGGCGACCCGGAGTCCCCCGGCTTCCGCCGGGGGCTTTTTGTGTCGGGGGAGCAGGCGTAAATCCCCGGGCGTTGATCCGTGCCTGCGGCGCTACCGCCCTGCCAGCCGTTCGCGGATCCGGGCCACCCGCATCCGCAGGGCGCCCGCCGACGTGCCGAACATCTCCGCCAGTTCTTCGTATTCGTGCCCCTCGGCGAACTTCATCAGCACCAGCGCCCGGTCCTCCTCGTCGAGGCCGTCGAGCAGCCGGGCGACGTCGTGGGCCGCATCGACCGTCTGCGCCGCCGTGGCGCGGCTGTCGGCGTGGGCCTGCACGGGCTGGGAGTCGTCGCCGGCCGCGGCCTCGGGCGTCTCGCGGCGGCGGCGGCGCGACCGCGACCGGCGCAGCGTCAGGCAGGTGCGGATCGCCACGCCGTGCAGCCAGGTCGAGTAGCGGCTCCGGCCGGCGAACTTCGCCCGGTCGAAGAACAGCCGCACGAACACCTCCTGCGCCGCGTCCTGCGCGTCGTGCTCGTTGCCCATCAGCCGCCAGCACACCCGCCACACGCGTTCCCGGAACCGCTCCACCAGCGCCGTGAACGCGACGCCGTCGGAGCCCTCGCGGGCCGCCAGCGACGCGAGTTCCTCGTCGCTCGCCGCCGCCACGTCGTACTTGCCGGACGGAACACCCACGCGCCAGATTCTCCGCATCCTTCGGTCCGGCCCGTGCGCCGCGGCCGATGGATGGTCCACACGAGGGTCCGATCCACCCGGTCGAGAGTGTCCGGCATGCGGGGCGGTTTTGGCGAGGGGGATTTCGTCAGCCCGCGAGCGCCGCTGCGGCCCGTGCGAGCGCCGCATCCACCGCCGCCTCGTCGGCCGCCTCGGCCACGAGCCGCACGATCGGCTCGGTGTTGCTCGACCGCACCAGCAGCCAGCCGCCGGGCCAGTCGAGCCGCAGGCCGTCGAGCCGGTCGGGCCGGGCCTCCGGAAACGCGGCCGCGATCCGCTCCAGGGCCGCGGCCAGGCCCGGCCCGCGGATCGCCGGCGCGAGGTCCACTTTCGTCTTCTTCATCACCAGCCGCGGCAGGGCGGCGGCGAGATCGGCGACGCTCGTCAGGACCGGCCCCGCGCACATCCGCTCGAGCACCAGCGCCATCGCCACGAAACTGTCGCGGACGAGCACCACGCGGGGATCGATCACGCCACCGTTGCCCTCGCCGCCGAGGACGGCGCCGGTGGCGAGCATCCGATCGACCACGTTGGCCTCGCCCACCGCGGAGACGTGGCAGGGCACGCCGTGCCGCGCCGCGATCAGGGCCGTCATCCCGCTCGTCGAGCAGTTGACGACGACCGGGCCGGGCGTCTTCGCGAGCACGGCGTCCACGGCGAGCGCCAGCGTCGCCTCCTCGCCGATGTAGGTGCCGTCGGCCGTGGCGATGGCGAGCCGGTCGGCGTCGGGATCCTGAAAAAATCCGACGGCGGCGCCGGCGGCGGGAATCCGCGGCAGCATGCCGGCGAGATTGGCGGCGGTCGGCTCGGGCTCGTGCTCGAAGAGGCCGTCGGGCGTCGCCCCCTCGATCACGACCTCGCAGCCGAGGTGCTCGAGCAGCGGCCGGGCCACGCGGCTGCCCGCGCCGTGGCCGGCATCGAGCCAGACGCGGGGCCGGTGCCGGCGAATCGCGGCCCCGTCCACCGTGGCGGCGACGAGCCGCACGTGTGCATCGATGCCGTCGTCGGCCGTCACCCGGCCGCGCAGCGCGGCGTCGATGGCGGGCATGCCGCCGGCCTCGTAGCGGGCGAGCACCTCGCGCCCCGCGGCGGCTGGCAGCACGCGACCCGCCGCGGAGAAGAGCTTCATGCCGTTGTAGCGCGCGGGGTTGTGGCTCGCCGAGATCTGGATGCCGCCCGCCGCGGCTCGCTCACGGACGACGACGCCGACGGTGGGCGTGGCCGCGGGGCCGCAGTCGATCACGTCGCGGCCGGCCGCGGTAAGGAACTCGATCAGCGCCGCCGCCAGCGGCGGCCCATTGGCCCGGCCGTCGCGGCCGATCACGACCGGCCCCGGCGGCAGGCCCGCGACGAAGGCCGCCGCATACCGCACGGCCACGTCCGGCGTGAGCGACTGGCCCACGACGCCGCGCAGTCCCGACACGCTGACGATCAAGGGCTCGGCATCTGCGGGGCTGGCGCTCATGGGCCGATCAGTATACTGCCGCCGGTTTCGCTCGATCGAGATCCGCCACTCCCGGCCGCTTCGTTTTCGGGCCCGCTTTGTAGCGGCGGTCTCTGACCGCCGATGACCAGACTCGCGAAGGCCAAGCAATCGGCGGTCAGAGACCGCCGCTACAAGGAGGGCCCACCGGCGGACTCAACGATCGAACAAGCGCGGTGATACAACTTCCCCGCCTCCGCATGCCCGACGTCGCGATCCCGGAGTTTCGCCCATGAGCACGCCCGCCGACCTCGCCCACCGCCTCGACGCCATCGCCGCCGCCCGCGCGGCCGGCACGATCACGGAGCATTCGGCGGTCACGATGCGCGACTGGCTGACGGCCCCGCGCTACGCGGAGTTCGCCGGTGAAGTCGCGGCCCGGATCGACGCCGGCTCGTGGAAGGAACTCGACGACGTCTTCTGGACGGTGATCCCCTTCGGCACCGGCGGCCGCCGCGGCACGATGCACCCGGTCGGCTCCAACGCCATCAACGACCGGACGATCGGCGAGAGCGCCCAGGGCCTGGCCGACTACGTGAACAGCGTCCTGCCCGCCGGCGAGACGCCCACCTGCGCGATCGCCTACGACACGCGGCACCGTTCCGAGCACTTCGCGCGGCTGTGCACCGAGGTGCTGCTCGCGGCCGGCTTCCGCGTCTTCTTTCTGCGCGGCTTCCGCAGCACGCCCGAACTGTCGTTCGCCGTGCGGCACACCGGCAGCACGTGCGGCATCATGGTCACCGCCAGCCACAATCCCCCCAGCGACAACGCCGTCAAGGTCTACTGGGCCGGCGGCGTGCAGGTGCTGCCGCCGCACGACAAGGGGATCATCGAACGCGTCATGAAGGTCGAGACGGTGCACCGCGCGAGTTTCGAGACGGGCGTCGCCGAGGGCCGCGTGCAATTCGTGGAGGCGGAGATCGATCCCGCCTTCGTGGCGGCGGTGCTCGAGCAGTCGGCGCCGGGGCCGCGGGACGTCTCGATCCTCTACTCGCCGCTGCACGGCGTGGGAGCGACCGCCGTCGTGCCCGTACTGCGGGGCGCGGGCTTCGAGAGGCTGCGGGTCTACGGGCCGCACGAGGAGCCGAGCGGCGACTTTCCGAACGTGCCCGGCCACGTGGCCAACCCGGAGAATCCGGCCGTGCTCACCGGGCCGATCGCCGAGGCCCGCGAGCGCGGTGACGATCTCGTACTCGCCAGCGACCCCGACTGCGACCGACTCGGTGCCGCCGCCCCGCTCTCCCGCGCCGCGGGCGCCGAATGGCGGCCCTTCACCGGCAACCAGCTCTGCGGCCTGCTCTGTGACCAGGCGATCGCCGGCCGGGCGGCTCGTGGGCAGGCGCGGGCGGGCGATTACGTCGTCACCACGCTCGTCACCAGCGGCCTCGTGCGCCGCCTGGCCGAGGCCCGCGGCCTGAAGGCCGACGACACGCAGCTCGTGGGCTTCAAGTGGATCTGCGACGCCATCGAAAAGCACGGCCCGGAGCACTTCGTGTTCGGCACCGAGGAGTCGCACGGCTACCTCGCCGGCACGCACGTCCGCGACAAGGATGCGGCCGTCGCCGCGCTCCTGATGACGGAACTCGCCGCCCGTCTCAAGGCAGCGGGGCGCACGCCCCACGAGGCGCTCGACGACCTCTACGCCGCCCATGGCTGTCACCAGGAGCGGCAGATCAACGTCATGCTGCCCGGGGCCAGCGGCATGGATCGGATGAAGGAGATCATGGCCGCGCTGCGGGCCACGCCCCCCAAGTCCTTCGGCGGCCTCGACGTCGTGCGCACCCGCGACCAGGCGAGCCTCACCACCTGGATGCCCGGCGCCGCGCCGGAGTCGTACGCGGGCGTGAAGAGCGACCTCGTGATCTTCGACCTCGCGGGCCTGCCGGAGGCGGGATTGAGGCTGTCCGACGGCCGCTTTCCGGCGCTCGGCAACGCGGTTGCCGCCCGGCCGAGCGGCACGGAGCCGAAAATCAAGTTCTACCTGTTCGCCGTCGCTCCGCCCGGACCGGCGGCCCAGTTGCCGGCGACGAAGCAGGCCCTGACGGCCCGGCTCGACGCCATCGAGCGCGACCTCCGCGCCCACTTGTAGCGGCGGTCTCTGACCGTCGTTCCCTTGCCCCTGTAGCGGCGGTCTCTGACCGTCGTTCCCTTGCCCCTGTAGCGGCGGTCTCTGACCGTCGTTCCCTTGCCCCTGTAGCGGCGGTCTCTGACCGTCGTTCCCTTGCCCCTGTAGCGGC
>JBIKND010000251.1:0-4163 GCA_044358905.1 Pirellulales bacterium
CATGGCCGCGAAGTGGCCCACCGAAGCCGAGGGGGGCGACGCCCTGGCGACGCTCGTCGGCGCCGCGATGGAGACCCGGAACCCCGACCAGATCGTGGCCGCGATGAAGAAGGTGCCGGCCGATTCCCCGAAGCGGCCCGAACTGCTGCAACGCGTCGGCACGGCCCTGTGGCGCGAGGTTCAGGAAAAGCGGCGGCTGGAGGACGCCCTCAAGCCCGACGAGCAGACGCTCGCCGGCTGGAAGGCCCAGGCGAAGACGGCGCTCGACGAGGGCCTCGCTGCCGCCGCAGGCGCTCCGCCGTCCAAGTTCGCGGTCGCCGGCGCCCTGTCGCGGGTGCAGATCGCGATCGAAGACGGCGACATGAAGCTCGCGGGCGAGATTCTCGACAACCCGGCCTATGGGCCGTGGAAGGTGGTGCAGACCGGCGGTCCGGACTTCGCGTCGGGGCCGCTCGCCGAAGGCGGCCTGACGGTGGCCCTGCGGTACTTCATCCAGAATGAGCAAGTGGAGAACGCCCAGCAGGCCATGGAGCAGCTCGAGAAGACGGCCGGGGATCCCGCCAAGCTCACGTCGCTCTACCTCTCCATGGGCCGCGATCTCCAAGGCCAGCTCGAGGCGCTCGCCGCACAGGCGAGCGAGCCGGGAGTGAAGGAGCGGGCGGGCAAGGTCCTCGCCGGCTTCGAGAGCTTTCTCGACAAGCTCGCCGCCCGCGACGAGCGGATCGCGTCGCAGATGTGGGTCGCCACGACGTATATGTCGCTCGGTTCCGGCAAGGGCACGGGCGCCGTCGTCCCCAAGGACAAGGCCCAGGGCTACCTCGACCGCGCGGCGTCCACGTATGCCGCGTTGCTCAAGAAGGGAGGCGAGGAGATCGCGAAATACGAGCCTTCGATCCGCCTCCGCATGGCGGGCATCTTCCGCGAGCGCGGCAAGTTCGACGAGGCCCAGGAGCAGATCGACTGGATCCTGTCCGATGCCAAGCGGCAGAACTCGCTCGACACCCAAGTGCAGGCCGCGGAACTGCTGCAGACCGCCGGCACCCAGTCCGCCGCGGCCGATCCGAACAAGGCCGACGGCCTCCTGCGGGAGGCCGTCGTCGGCCGCAAGGCCGGCACGTCGGTCGTCTGGGGATGGGGCGGCATCGCCAACAAGCTCTCCAAGCAGGTGGGCGGCGGCGGCAAGGCCGACGAGCTGTTCTACGAGGCGCGGATGAACCTCGCGAAGTGCATGCTCGAGCGGGCGCAACTGCCGGGCAAGCCGGCGGACAAGAAGACCGAACTGCTCACGAGCGCCAAGAAGGCGATCGCCGTCACCCGCAAGCTCTATCCCTCGCTCGGGGGCGAATCCACTGAAAAGCGGTTCGACAAACTGCTCAAGGAGATCCAAAAGTCCCAGGGGCTGCCGCCCCGCGGCTTCGAGGAACTCGACGAGCAGGACGCGGCGGCGAAGCCCGTCGCCGCGGCGGCGGGCACATGAACGGGACAAGGCGTAACGATCAGGCCGTTCGGCCTTCATTCACCATGACACGACGGACACGACGCATCACGATCGCCGGACGGTTCAGCGGCTCGATTTTCGCCGCCGCGGTGCTTGCGACCGCGCTCGTCGGTCAGGCGACCGCGCAGGTGCCCGGTCGTCTGATCCTCTTCAACGCACCGGGGGTTTCCGGGAATATCATCGCGGTCTCGCCGATGGGCGTGGAGATCGACGTGCGCGGCGATTCGAAGAAGGTTCCCATCGAAACCATCCGCGAGGTGACGTTTTCGGCCGAGCCGCAGTCGCTGAAGGCGGCCCGCGTGGCGATCATGCGGGGCCAAGCCGCCCAGGCGATCGATGACCTCGCCAAGATCGAGCCAGCGGAGATGGAGGGGGCCGAGCAGTTGATCGCGGACGAACTTGAGTACGCCAAGGCCGCTGCGATCGGCGGCCAGGCGGCCGCCAGCGGCGAGAACCTCGCGGCCGGCGAGAAGGCGGTCCGCGACTATCTCGGCAAGCATGCCCAGAGCCATCATGCCTTCCCGATGCAGGAACTGCTGGCCAAGCTCCTCGCCCGCAGCGGCAAGTTCGCCGACGCGGCCGCCGCGCTCGCTCCTCTCGACCGCGGCCCGCCGGCCTATCGGGTGCGGGCCGCCACGGCCCGCGCCGGGCTGGCCTACGACCAGAAGAAGTATGACGAGGCCCTGCAGGAGTTCTCGGCTGCCGCGAAGATCCCGACGGATCCCCAGGACACGCCCAGCGCCGCCCAAAAGCGGGCCGCCGAACTGGGGGCGGCACGGTGCCTCGCCCGCCAGGGCAAGGGTGCCGATGCGGTGGCGGCCGCCGAGCGGATCGTCGGTGAGTTGGATCCCGACGACGTCGAGCTTCTGGGGCAGGCCTACAACGTGCTGGGCGATGCCCATCGGTCCGTGGCCAAGGACCAGGACGCGATCATCGCCTTCCTGACCGTGAGCATGGTGTACAACTCGGTCGGCGAGAACCGGGCCGAGGCACTGTTCAACCTCGCCCAGCTGTGGGATCGGGCCAAGTATCCCCAGCGGGCCGAGGAGGCCCGGCAGGAATTGATGTCGGCCTATCCCGACAGTGTGTGGGCGAGCAAACTCGCCGGCGGCAAGGGATCTTGACCGGCCGGCGAACGAACCAGACCGATCCCGTTCGAAATCAGACCAGAACCTTTTTTCTCCGAGGAGACTCGATCATGGATTTGGGAGTGCAGGCGGCCAGCGGCATGACGGTTCGACCCTGGACGGCGGACTCGCTGCGGTCTTGGCTGAGCCGGCTCCTGCTCGTGATCGCCACCGCCACCCCGTGGGTCGCCGCCACGGTGGCCCCGACCGTGCTCGGCCCTGAAGTCGTGCTGGCCCAGGACGACGCGGCCGAGGAGGAAGCCGAGCCCGAGGGCAAGAGCTATCTCGCCTTCCTCGCCGAGGCGTTGGGCATCAAGTACATCATCATCTTCCTGCTGCTTTCATTCGGGCTCGTCGCCCTGCTCGTGATGTGCTTCCTCCAATTCCGAAAGACCGTGCTCCTCCCGCCCGATCTTTCCCAACAGTTCGAGCAGCACCTTGAAAACAAGGAGTATCAGCAGGCCTTCGAACTGGCGAAGGGGAGCGACTCCTACCTCGGCCGCGTCCTCGCCGCCGGCATGGGCAAGCTGCAGTCAGGCTACCCCGCCGCCGTCGAGGCGATGCAGGGCGCCCAGGGCGAGGAGGCGATGAAGCTCGAGCACAAGATCAGCTACGTGTCGCTCGTCGGCGCCTTGGCCCCGATGTTCGGCCTGCTCGGCACGGTGGACGGGATGGTGGCGGCGTTCATGAAGATCGCCAGCTCGGACACGGCTCCGAAGCCCTCGGAGCTCGCCGTCGGCATCTCGCAGGCCCTCGTGACGACGCTCATCGGCCTCTGGCTGGCGATCCCGGCCATCGCCTGCTACGGCCTCCTCAAAAACTGGCTGCAGCGGTTCAACATGGACGTCGAGGACGAGAGCACCCGGCTGATGTCCCGCTTCCAGAACATGGGCAAGAAATAGCCCGACCGGCCCCGAAACGGCAACGCGGAGCAGGCATCACCCATGGCGAAACGACAGAGCGACGGGCCGGCCAAGACCGACATCGACATGACGCCGATGATCGACGTGACGTTCCAGCTGATCACGTTCTTCATCTTCACCCTCAACTTCTCCAACGCGGTGCAGGACGACCGCGTGCAATTGCCGCTCAGCCAGTTGGCCAAGCCTGCCGAGTCGCCGGCCGACGATCCCATTACCCTGCAGCTGTGGCCCGATAAAGACGGCATGACGAAGGTGATCTACAACGGCGAGGCGATCCGCTTGCCCGACATCAAGGGCTTCCTCGAGCAGGAGGTCCGTGTGCTCCAGGACGCCGGCAAGGAGGCGAAAGACGCCAAGGTGATCATCCGCGGCGACGGCCGCGTGAAGACCGGCGAAGTCCAGGAACTGATCAAGATCTGCCAGGAAGTGAAGTTCGAGAACTTCGTGCTTCGAGCCCAGTACGACGAACGGAAGTAGGCCCGGGAGGGCTGCATCACCATGGCAAACCGCGAACCGCTTCCCGACAAGATCGCCATCGACATGACGCCGATGATCGACTGCGTCTTCCAGTTGATCACGTTCTTCATGCTCACGATCAAGACCGTCATTCCCGAG